>JAJRPV010000001.1 GCA_024280575.1 Campylobacterales bacterium | reverse complement strand
AACCCCAACAAGTGGATATGAAAATGTATCCATAGATACCAACCCAGTAACAACAACCATAACAGATGACACAGGAACACCAAGCAATCCAAATGACGGAGTGGAAACAACCCACGAAATAGCCCAAGTAGTTCTAGTGGCTACGGATGCCACAGGAACAATATCTACCACTAACGGGGTTTTAAATATTACTGATACAAACAGCGTGACAGAGGGTCATGAGTTATATTATAAAGCGGTGGCTATAGATGCAAATGGCAAGGTATTGACAAATCAAAGTGGAAATGTTGATGTGTCTTTTATTGATAATTCAGCCACAAGTGGAGCTGGCAATGCAAGTGATGATTATACTCATACCACTACAAATATAGCTATAGGAACAGTATTTAGCGCAAGTGCAATAGATGATTTCATTTCTGATACTAATGAAAACTTTACAGTTAAGATTGCAAATCCAACCTCGAGTGATTATGAAAATGTCGAGATTAGCTCTAGCCACGATACAGTTACTTCAACAATAACAGATGATATATCAATAGGAACTCCAGTAAACGCTCATGTTGATGAGGACGACTTTAATGTCGCAGATGCAAATATGCATATCACCGATACACAATCACTTGGTATTGACACACCCTCAGGTGATGTTCCTTATGCTTTGGCTTTTGATGGTAATGCGCCGACATTTACCTCAGATGATTCAAACTACACATCATTGACATCAAATGGGACAACAGTACAATATGTAACATCAGGAGACACCATAACTGCCTATGCAGGAAGTGGAAGAGGGCAATCTGATAAAGTTTTTGATGTAATCTTAAATAAAAATGGATCAGGAGGTAGTGATGACTCCTATACTTATACGCAATATAAAAATATAGACCACCCAACAGCAAATAGTGATGACAATATCACTCTAACATTTGGTTTTAATGCAACAAATGACGGTACAACAAGTTTTACACAACATTTTAATGTAGTCGTAAATGACTCTTTGCCAAGTGGTACAAATCAAAGCATAACAACCAATGAAGATCAAAGTCAACTAATAGTCATATCTCAGGAATCTTTTAAAGGTGGAAACATTACTCTAAATAACGGTGTTGATGGCTCAAGTAGCGTGGCTAATGGTGATAGTATTAATATTTATGATACAGATAAAAATGATGTAGTAGGAAGTTTAACAAATAATGGCGACGGAACACTTACCTTTGTACCAAATACAAACTATAGTGGTGGAACAAATGGCTTTAGCTATATTGTAACTGATGGTGATGGAGATAGTGCAAGTGCAAATGTAGCCATAAGTGTAAATCCAGTAGCAGATGCACCAATTATGCCAGCTGATAAAACAGTAAATACCTATGAAGATGCTAACACAACAGATAGTAGTGAATCTGATGCAAATCAGCGTGAAGGAAAAAATGTAAAAACTCTTGGTTTAACACTTCCAGCTTTAGCTGACCAAACAGATCAAACAGATGTTAATAATCCTAATGGTGCAACAGCGAGAGATGCACATGAAAGATTTGGGCTTATAAATTTTTCTTTTGCAAATAGTGGAGATTTTGGAACAGCTACTCTTAAATATGATACAAATGGTGATGGAACTTTAGATGGAACGCTACAGACATTTACAAAATCTGATACATTTAGTATAAAAATCACAGATGTAACAGAATATCATCCAACTGATTTACCTGCGGGAACATATTCTCTAACAAAAGCACAATATGAGTCATTGGCTATAGTTCATGCTGAAGATAATGCAACAAATATAAAAGTACAAATCGCCACCACAATGCATGAAGTACAAGATGATGGAAGCTTGTATGCTACCGATATTGTCTCTTCACAAGCTACTCAAACAGTCACATTAGATGTCCAAGCAGCCACAGATGATATATCACTTTATATAATCAACAAGGAGATGAAGGAGGAAGCGATAATACAGACTATAGACACTCAGCTGTCGATGAAGGTTCGGCGGGGGTTATTGATTTAGGAGCACTTTTAGATGCGACTTCCGGTGATTTAGACGGTAGCGAACATCGCTCTTATACAATTAGCGGGATTCCTGAGGGGACCGTTGTATATATTGATGGTGCTCAAGCAGCAGTAGCAACTGGTCAAAATAGTGTAACTGTTGATTTTCCTGACAACACAGTAGCAGACCCTGCTTTTACAATGACACTGCCTGAGCAATATAGCGGAACTATTAATGCTACTATTACACTCACTGCTCAAGATACAGACAGTGACTCATCCGGGACAATCACACCAAAAACTGCTTCTGTTACATTTGATATGACTGTAGATCCTGTCGCGGATACGGTGACTCTTCAGGTTGCACAAGCGACAGGTGATGAAGATGCAGGAAGAAGTGCGGGAAATACAGCCAATGATTCAAGTGCTAGCTATATTGATCATCCTGAAAATGGCATACCGCTTGATATAAAAGTAAGTAGCGAAGATACTGATGGAAGTGAGACTTATACTGTATCTATAGCAGATATACCTGATGGCGGCTCTATTTATATTTATGATAAATCAGACAGTAGCTATCATTTGTATGACAATACCTCATCTAATGCGAACAATGTAAGCATAGACACATCAGGTAGCGGTTATAAAGTAACGATATCGGATTTTGACAATGCACATCCACCAAAATTTATCCCACCTCTTAATAGTGACAGTGATTATACTTTTGAAATAAATTCTCATTCAGTTGATGATGGGCTTGCAGGCAGATTTCTTACACAATCTTTACAAATGAATGTACAAGTTGATGGAGTTGCTGATATACCAGTGAATGATGGTTTAGCATCTGTTACAGTGACGGATGACAATAGGACAGAGCATACATTTAATGCAACTGCTGAAGAAGATGACACAATAGCACTCAAAGATGTTCTAAGTGATGCAGCCAATCTAAACTCTTATGACAGCGACGGAAGTGAAACTTTAAGTATAAAAGTAACAGGGCTTCAAAGTGGATTTGATATATCCGGAGACGGTGCTACGCTTATAGGGGGTAGTGGAGCAAGTAGAGTTTGGTTTGTTGATTTAGCACATTTTCAAAGTGGTGATGTTGTCTTAAATGCACCAACGAATTACTCTGGAGAGATTGATTTTAAAATGGCGATGGTAACAACAGAGGGAGAAGGAGACTCCAAGACTAATTCTGCTCAGGATATATCTGTGATGATTACGCCTGTGGCTGATACAGCTACTGTAAATAGCCATGATACGCGAAACGAAGATCAAACAAAAACATTGGATTTTTCATTTACTAGTCCGGATACTGACGATGCAAGTGGTGGAAAAGAACAACTTACATCTTTTAGTATAAATATGGATACAGTTGATGATAATATTACGCTTGTTGGCTCTATTAGTGGAACTTTAAGTAGCTCGGGAACAGCCAACTTACAATTCGATGCCAATGGAAATTTAGAAACAGTGATAGCTACTCTTCCTGAAGATTCAAATATGGGTGGTAGTTATAGTTTTAATTACTCTTATGTCTATGAAGACATTGCAAAAGATAGTAATGGTAATATCTATGTGGATCAAAAAAATGTTGATAATCAAACTTACACAGTAGATGTTACAGCTGTAACTGATGATATATCTATGAGCACAACCACTCAAGCAACAGCAGGAGACAATAGTGTTGACTCTGATGGACAGACCGTACATGTAACTGATAGCGGAACATTTACAAAAACAATTTCTATAACAGGGATTGACAGCGATGGAAGAGGGAATTTGGATTATGACGGAAGTGAACAGTTTACACGCATAACAGTTTCCGGAGTTCCTGAGGGGATAAGTGTCGCTGGAAGTGATGGAGTTTATGCTGGTGATACAGGAGCCGGAAATTACTCTGGATTTTGGTATGTTGATATACCTGATGAGGCTATCGATGGAAATACGACTTATGATCTTGTTTTTGATGTAAATGGCAATCTATCCGAGTCAGTTACCCCTTATAATATAACTATAACTTCATACAATGAAGACTCAAACAATGGAGTGGAACAATCAGATGCTAAATCTTTTGACCTTTATATAGATCAAAATATAGGAGGATCAGGTGGAACTCCAGCAGTTATAACAAAATTTTATCAAGATATAGATCAAGATGGAACACACGATCATGACTATGATGTAAGTACAACTACAGATACAAATATAACCGATAGTGATGCTTATGCTAACAGTGTTCTAAGAGAAGATACGCAATTTAAGCTGAGTGATGTTGTACATGTAAAGACAGATGATACTGATAGTAATTTTTCAATTACACTTAAAAATGTACCCGATGGAGTTGTGATTGATGGTATGACATATAATTCTCAAGGTGATTTTTATACGATTAGTGGGTATGGAAATCAGCAATCAGTAGTTGATATGTTACAATCTATACTAATAACTCCTAAAGAAAATGCTAATACAGATGCAAATAACATTTCTACAACTGACCTTGCTTTTGATGTGTCTCTTACTACTTATGGTGGAGATAGCAGTCATAATGCTCTGATTAACTTTAGCGGTTCAGTCCTTCCTGCAACAGATGCTATGGACTTAACTACTGTAAATGACGGAACTACAAATGAAGATGTAGCTCAAACCTTTAGTGTAACGCTTGATAACAGTGCAGATGGATCACATACCGAGATAGTAGATGGAAAAGTTTATATAAAACTTACTGAAAACTATACTGATACACAAGGAAGCGATGGTGCACACGGAGTGCTCAGTTTAGGTGGAAATGTAATTACAACGACAAGTGTATCAGGAGTAAGCGGTATAACGGATGGAGATTACTATGTTATAGACAATGTTTCGCCAAATGATACTTTGAATTTTTCATTTACTCCTGCATCAAACAGAAGCGGAACCGTCACAGTTGATACTTATGTGAAAAACATAGAGCAAGAAGATTGGAATCCATTTGACACAACAGAGATGACATCTCACTCAACTACATCTTTTGATGTAGTGGCAGTTGAAGATGGTTATACTTTTGATACAACCACACATCCATCTAATGGCAATGAAGATACAATGGTACAAGTCTCTGCAATAGTTAGTGATCCTGATAGCTCGGAGCTTTTGACCTCTGTTTCTCTTGATAAGATTCCAAATGGCTTTTTGGTGTATTATGGTGCAGATGAAGGAAGTGCAGAGATGGCGCAAAACATAGGAACAAATGGCACTATGACTATGCAGATGGATTATGGCGTAGATGAAACAGTAAACTACAACTTGTGGAATATACCGCTAACTAACGGAGAGCTACCAGCATACATCGGCATAAAAGCACCACAAAACTGGTCGGGTGTCATACATGCCGTAGAGTTGCATGCAGTTGACAACAGTGGAGATGTAAATACAAATCCGTTTGACATAACTTTTAATCCCGTTGTTGATGATATAACCATAAATCCAACTCAAACATTTGGTGATGCAGGAGAAGAAATAGCTCTAAAACTCAATGCAAATGCTGTTGATCTTGATGGAAGTGAAACTGTAACCTTGACACTAAATGGACTTGGTACGGGAGCTTCATTTGCGACTGGTGGTATCCATACTGATGCGACATATGATAGTGGTGCGGATACATATACGATCGAAAATATAGATGCTAGACATGTAAATGATGTAACATTCACACAATCAAGTATGTCAGGAACTGTAAATGTAACTGCTCAAATGTTTGAGCACGGAGTTGCTCAAGGAAGCGCAATCCAAAGTAGCAGTTTTGATGTAAAAGTAAATCCTGTCGTACCGACAAGTGGCGATGATAGAATCTTATATGATGGCAATGATATTGATGCTCTTGGCGGAAATGATACAATTATGCTCAAACCGGATGTAACTTTAGATTTTTCAAAACTACACAATATAGAAGCTATAGATTTAACTCCAAACGGAGATCATACCATCAATAATCTAACATTGAATGATGTTCTTCATATTACTGATGATAATAATACTTTAACCATACAAGGTGATGCAGGCGACAGTGTTGCAACCGTTGATAAAACAGGCTGGAGCGAGACAAGTCATAGTGATAGTGGAGTTGTTACGACACATGTTTATAGCAATGGAACTGATAGCATAACACTAAAAGTTGATAATCAGATAGATCATACGGGATTGTAAAAAAAGTGTACCATCTAAGCAGATGGTACCTGCTTTTTCAGTAGTTTGTCTATCTTGTCCAAAATTAGATTTGCATGCTCTTTTAAAGTGTAATATTCACCCATATACGAGAGGGGAATTTTAGTTTCCTCTTGTATTTCATCTAGCAAATTCAATAACTCTTTTTTTGTTTTTTCAAGCTCTTCTTTATCTAAATCTTCGATTTTAGAGTCTATGTCAAAAAGGATTTTATACCATTTGTATATGGCTTTTCTTACTCTCCATCTGTATAATGGAAGGATGCCTTTAAAGAGAGGAAAAAGTAGAGTTAAAAGTGGAATTATCATGATTGCTAGTCTGTCAATCATGCTTGCCATCCAAAAAGGAAGTATCTTTTCTAAAAAACTGTCGCCTTTGATTATATAATTTTTTGCATCCTTATCCATAGGAATTTGAGTGTATTTATATGTGGGAAATTGATTTTCATCGGAAAAAATTGTAGCTTTTGAGTGAATCTTTTTTGCTGCTTTTAAAAGAAGCCTTATCCAATCAGGATGGATTGATTTGGATGCGACAAGAGTGGCAGTAGTGCCTAAGAGGATTTTTTGCCTGTTTGGAATATTTTCTTTGAGATTAATAATACCCTCTCCTAAAACCAAAGGAGAAAGAAAAGGAAAAATCTTGCTATATGCGTCTGCTCTTTTGAAGCTGAAAAGTTCTAGTTGGTCATCTTCAAGAAGTTTTTTGATATTTGGTGAATTTGCAGATATGACACTAAATATCGCATCTATCTCGCCTTTTTTTAGTGCTTCTTGAGGAGTTTCACCTTTTAACTTTACAAAAATTGTGTTTTCTTTGTTGATATTATTTTTATTTAACAGTATTAAAGCTAAGGCTCTAGTACCGCTTCCCTTGTTCCCGATATATAATTTTTTGCCTTTGAGTTCATACAGATAGTTAAAGCCTTTGCCTTTTTTATAAAAAATCCACAGAGGCTCAAAATATATACTCCCAAGAGATATTAGATTTTTAGTCTCATTTTTATTTATCGTTCCGCCCTGTATAAAGGCCACATCTCCCTTTCCTTGTTCGAGCAGAGAAAGTGCTTCCACTGATCCGGCACTTGGTATTATTTTTAAGTGGAATTTCTCTTTTTCTAAAATCTTATTATACAAAGTTGCAAAATGGTAGTAAGAGCCATCTGTCTTTCCTGTTATAATCTTTATAGTTCTTGGAGGAGCAGGGTCAATAAATTGATATGAAAATATACCTACAATTAAGAGAATAACTACAACAGGTAGAGTAATTTTACACCATTCGCATTTCATCATTTACCCCTTTTTGTGTAAAAATCTTTTTTAAATTTTTGAAAATTATTGTTTAGTATCGCTTTTCTCATTTGCTTCATGAGGGCTAGATAGTAGTGTAAATTATGCAAACTTGCTAAGCGAAAATAAGTCAATTCACGAGAGCGAAAAAGATGATTCAGATATCCTCTGCTGTAATTTCTACATGTATAGCAGTCGCACTCTTTGTCTATGGGATCATCATCAAGTATGTACCTTGCACCTTTTATGTTTATTTTGCCAAATGTTGTAAAAAGTGTACCGTTTCTTGCATTTCTCGTGGGCATTACGCAATCAAACATATCTATGCCTCGCTCAACATTTTCCACCAAATCTTCCGGTGTTCCAACACCCATAAGATATCTTGGTTTCTCTTTTGGCATAAAAGGTGTGGTAAATTCTACAGTATCATACATGTGCTGATTTTCTTCCCCGACACTCAGTCCCCCGATAGCATATCCATCATAATTTTCAAGCGCACAAAGCTCACTAGCTGAAATCTTTCTAAACTCTTTATCAGTTCCGCCTTGGATAATCGCAAATATATTTTGCCCAACCCCAGCGCCTTTTTCATTTTGATTTTTATGATACTCTATGGCTTCTTTCGCCCAGTCTGTTGTCCTTTTTATGGACAGTGCGATTCTCTCTTTTGTAGCGGGAAGTGCAACTAAATCATCTAGTATCATCATTATGTCAGAGTTGAGATTGTAGCCGATATTCAAAACACTTTTTGGTGTAAAGTAGTGCATTGAGCCATCTATGTGGGATTTAAATTTTATGCCGTTGGTGTCAGGTTTAGAGTTGTTGCTAAGACTGAAAGCTTGAAATCCACCGCTGTCTGTTAAAAAACTGTTTGAAAATTTTGTAAAACCATGAAGCCCACCAAAGTGTTTGATGACTTTATCTCCCGGACGCAAATATAAGTGGTAGGTATTGCCTAAAATTATCTGGGCTTTTAATTCATCCATCATATCGTGGGCATCAAGACTTTTGACACTTCCTGCCGTGCCAACAGGCATAAAAACAGGGGTTTGTATAGTGCTGTGAACTGTTTTTATGGTGCAAGCTCTAGCTGATTTATCCGTATTATCTATTTGAAATATCATATTTGATATAATATCCTTTTATTGGAGTAGCAAATGAAAAAAATTCTTATACTTGCTGATGGTATTTTAGCGAAATATTTTTTAGAAAGAGTTATATCTTCGCAATACGGTGACAATCAATACAGTATTGTTACATATAAAGCAAAAACAATACCTGATTCAAAGCCTGAAAATTTTAGATTTTATAATTTTGATCCTACCAGTTATGAAAAGCTATCACTGATATTGGGTGAAAATTTTTATGAAATTATGATTATTATGTCAACTAAAATTGATGCTATGGCAACATATAAAAATATTAGAAAGAGAAATAAAGAGATTCAGATAGTCATGGTTGATAGATGGGGATTGAAACTAAATGACAAAAGACTGGATCTTTTAGATTCCAGAGAAATCTTAGCATCTCGCATCGTTGATCATCTCCCTGATATGCCTGTGATTGCTCAAAATGTAGGCTTAGGCAAGGGCGAGATTATGGAGATGAGAATTCCCTCAGGAAGTTCTTATGCATATAAACACCTTGGAAATATAATACAAAAAGATTGGAGAATCGCAGCAATTTACAGAGTAAATGAACTGATATTGCCCAGATATTCACAAATGATTCAGCCAAATGATGTTCTATTGTGTATAGGAAATCCAAATGTTTTGAAGAGTGTTTACAAGAGTACAAAAGTTGAGGTAGGAAGATTTCCGCAACCTTTTGGTCAAGTGATTTATTGTCTGATTGATATGGTAAATATGGATGAAATAAAAATTAAAACCATATTAAATGATGCTATGCTTTTACATGCAAAGATAAATTCTAAACGAATGTTTATTAGAGTAGTAAATCCTAACGCTTCAAAAGCACTTGATAAGATTAAAAGTTATGAGAGTGAATATATCAATATAGATATTGATTATTATAAAACTGATGTTTCAAAAATCATGTTTGAGGATGCAAAAAATATGGATATTGGTTTGATTATTGTAGATAATGAATTTTTTTCAAAAT
Source organism: Campylobacterales bacterium (assembly GCA_024280575.1). GTDB lineage: Bacteria > Campylobacterota > Campylobacteria > Campylobacterales > Sulfurospirillaceae > JAADIZ01. The sequence goes on along the minus strand of JAJRPV010000001.1, from coordinate 7,051 downwards.
ATATAAAGATTTTATTTGAGATAAGAAAGCCTATATTTAAGATAGGTATTTGGGGTTTCTCAAAACTTAAAAAAAGTGTAATTTTAGGCAGCAACAGTGAAGATATAGAGCAGGAGTCGTCTATCATTTTTGATCTTTCATCTCAATTGGATTTAAAGATAAAATTGTACAATTTCAATCCACAAAACCCGGAATCAGAAGATGAATTAAGCGAATATTTTAAAAATCTCTCTAAAATTTTTAATAAAGATGTAGAGATTATAGAGTCAAAGACAAATCCTCTTATAAAATTAAGAAAAGAACGAGATATTTTACAATTTGTTCCATTTAGTAAAAAAGTTGAAAATTCAAATATTTTTTCAATTTTTTCAATTGATATGGAGAAGTTATATTTTAAATTATCTGATAGTTATCAGGTTTTCATTCCTGTGACTGCTATGGAGTAAAAATGCAAGTAAATATAAAATTAGTTAATAAAAAAGACAGAAATTATGATATCTTTATTGATGAGTTAAAAGAGTTAAATTTTAATACAAAAGTAGCCGTTGTTACAAATCCGACAGTAGCAAAGTTTCACTTAGAAGATATCTTATCCCGCATATCCGCCAAAGAGTTACGAGTGATAACGGTGCCTGACGGTGAAGAGTATAAAAATATGGAAACTATTGAGTTTATATTAGATGAGTGTTTTAAAAACAGGTTAGATAGAAAATCAGTGCTTATCGCTCTTGGAGGTGGAGTCATAGGGGATATGACCGGTTTTACTGCTTCTATTTTTCAGCGAGGAATTGAGTTTGTGCAAATTCCCACTACTCTTTTGGCTCAGGTAGATGCTAGTGTTGGTGGAAAAACAGGGGTAAATTCAAAATACGGAAAAAATCTTATAGGCTCTTTTTGGCAACCAAAAGCTGTGTATTGTGAAACAAGATTTTTAAAAACTCTTCCTAAAAGGGAATTTAGTGCAGGAATCGCAGAAATTATAAAAATGGCAGTGACATTTGATAAGGAGTTTTTTGAGTGGCTGGAAAATCATGATATAAGAGATGAAGAAAATCTAAAAACAGCGATTTTAAAAAGTGTGCAAACAAAGGCAAAAGTAGTTTCTCTTGATGAAAGGGAGGCCGGCATCAGGATGGTGTTGAATTATGGTAATACCTTTGCACATGTTGTAGAAAATGAAACGAAATATAAAACATATTTGCACGGAGAAGCTGTTTCAATCGGAATCATCATGGCAAATGAGTTGGCTTTGAGGCTTGGTCTCATCACAAAAGAAGAAGAAATTAGGATCAAATATCTGCTTCAAAGATATGACTTGCCGATAGATTATAAAGTAAAATCAGCTGAGGATTTTTACGAGCATTTCTTTTTGGATAAAAAAAGCAATAATAACCAAATCACATTTATATTGCCCAGTCATATAGGTGGATATTTGATAAAAAAAGAGATAAAAAAAGAGTTAATCATAGATGTTTTAAGGGATTTTGAATAGATGAGTACGACAAAAGTATATTTTAAAACATTTGGATGCAGAACAAATATATATGATACTCAAATAATGATGCAGTCTTTAAACAAAGAAGATTTTGATTTAGTTAAAAACGAAGATGAAGCAGATATCGTAGTCGTAAATTCATGCACGGTTACAAATGGAGCTGATGTAAACGCAAGAGGATATATAAACGGACTAAACCGCAAAGGCAAAAAAGTTTTTATAGGTGGTTGTGGGGCATTTAGTAAAGGAAAAGAGCTTTTTGAAAAAGACAAAGTATTTGGTGTATTTGGACACTCTGAAAAAGAAAATTTGAACAAACTTTTGAAAAAAGAGGAAAAATTTGTTCAAATCGGAGATCTTAAGTCTTTAGACAAGACTATTGTTGAGAATTATCTTGGCAAAAGCAAAGCTTTTATAAAGATACAAGAAGGTTGCAATTTCCGATGTAGTTACTGTATTATTCCTTATGTCAGAGGCGATGCCAGAAGTCAGGATGAAGCTTTGATTTTGGAACAGATTCAAAAGCTCGCAAGTCATGGATTTGGAGAATTTGTCTTAACCGGTACAAATATCGGAAGTTATGGAAAAGATACAAACAGCTCACTTGGTAGATTGTTGCAAAATATAGGATCTATCAAAGGAGTAAGGCGAGTCAGGCTTGGGAGTATTGAGCCAGTGCAAATAGATGATAGCTTTAGAGAAGTCTTAAGAGAGCCTTGGCTTGAGAGACATCTGCATATTGCGCTTCAGCATACAAATGAAGATATGCTTAAAATTATGAAAAGAAGAAACAACGCGCGAGACGACTTAAAGCTTTTTTATGAATTGGAAAGTTTAGGTTATGCACTTGGAACAGATTTCATAGTGGGGCATCCCGGTGAGAGCGAAGAGATATGGGAAGATGCTATGGATAAGATAAAAGAGTTTCCTTTAACTCATATCCACGCTTTTACATACTCAAAGAGAGATGGAACGCCTTCGGCAAAGCTGAAAAATTCTATCAGAGGGGATGTTTCTAAGAGACGATTGAAAGAATTGCAAAGTTTAATCAAGCAAAAAAATCTTGCGTTTAGATTGAAAAATAGAGTTCCATTAGAAGTTTTAGTCGAAGAAAAAAAAGATAATTTCCATATAGGATATGACCAATTTTACAATCAAATTCACATAAAATCTAGCGTAGATATATCTAAAGAGTGGATAAATATAGGAGAATATAATGTTGAAAAAGATGGCAATTATGCTAAATTTGAAATCTAAAAAACTTTTAGTGTCACTTATGGCTATTAGCGTAATAGCTATTTTAGTGGGCTACAGTTTTATAAAAAACAGTCCAACTGTTATAAACTTAAAGAGATATGAGCAATTATTAAATGCAAAAATTATAGAAAAAGCAAAAATAGAACAAAATGAAGTCATCTTATATACACAGATTGGTTCTTATGCTATAGCAAAAGATGGAGTAGATATCAAAGAGTTGCTTAGAAGTGTTCCTATCGAAGTGGAGCAAGATAATATGCTAGTTGATGATATGGTATCTATGATTTTTTTAGTAATTTTATTTTTGGTTATACTGGTTGTTGCAAAGAGAAAAAGAGAAAAAGATACGCAAGAAATTATGCAAAATGAGCAAAAATCATATTCGCTAGACCCACTATCTTCTTTTGAAATACATCCGGCTTTGTCAAAAATAAAATTTTCCAATGTTGCAGGAATCAAGGAAGTAAAAGAAGAGCTTGAAGAGATAGTGGATTTTCTAAGATATCCCATGAAGTATAAACAATATGGCATATCTCTTCCAAAAGGAGTATTGCTTATAGGTCCTCCGGGGGTTGGAAAAACGCTTATAGCAAAAGCGGTGGCGGGAGAAGCAAATGTTCCGTTTTTCTACCAAAGCGGAGCTAGTTTTGTGCAGATTTATGTCGGTATGGGAGCTAAAAGAGTCAGAGAGCTTTTTGCACATGCAAAGGCTTATGCCCCTTCTATAATATTTATTGATGAAATAGACGCAGTCGGAAAAGCACGAGGAGGCATGAGAAATGACGAGAGAGAATCAACGCTAAATCAACTCTTAACTGAGATGGATGGTTTTGAAGACAGTAGCGGAGTGATTGTTATAGGGGCTACAAACAAGATAGATATCATAGATGAGGCACTTTTGAGATCAGGCAGATTTGATAGAAGAGTTTTTATACCGCTTCCTGATTTGCAAGATAGGATGGATATTTTAAAAGTATATCTGAAAGATAAACCAAGTCAGGTAAATATTGAAGATATTGCGAAGATGAGTGTTGGTTTTTCAGGTGCTGCTATCTCAACTCTTGTAAATGAAGCTTCCATAAATGCACTGAGAAGAGATAGTAAAGTTGTAGAAAAAGATGATTTTTTAGCTGTCAGAAACAAAGTGCTTCTTGGTAAAACAAAAGTTTTAAGCTTTAGTGATGATGAGAAAAAAATACAATCAGTTTATCAAGGAGCAAAAGCTCTTTGTGCATATTGGTTTGAAGTTGATTTTGATAAGATAACGATAGTAAACGACAGACTAAAAGAGATAGAGAAAGAGATAGAATCAAAAACAAATATTCTTTCAAAGATAAAAGTACATCTTGCAGGTGCGGTTGCGACTAAAATAAAATATAATGAAAAATTTACTAACTCAACTCAAGATTTAAAAAGAGCTGCTGACTTAGCACAAAATATGGTAGAAAACTACGGTATGGGAGACGGAGTGTTGCCTTCTAAAATGGATATAGAAAATATTTTAAATGAATCATATAATGAAGTAGAAAAATTTTTACTTGGTATGGAAAAACCGCTTGAGATGATTTCAAAAATATTATATTCACAAGAGAGCATTAGTAAAAATGAGATTAAAAGCATTATGCATGAAATTTTTTAGTGGTTTTTGTTTTCAAAATGAACAGGAAATATTTTCAGATTTGTTCCAAGAAGGTGACTTTGTTGTAGCCGGATTTAGCTATGGGGCTATAAAAGCATTTGAATATGCCTCTACAAGTAGAGACAGAATAGATAAGTTACAACTTTTTTCACCAGCCTTTTTTCAGGACAAAAGTGAAAAATTTAAGAGATTGCAAACGATTAGTTTTGCAAAAAACCCAGATAAATATATACAAAATTTTCTCAAGCGAGTTAAATATCCGAGTAATAAAGACACAACAAAATACTTTCAAAATGGTGTTAGCGAAGAGCTAAAAAAGTTGTTGTATTACGAATGGAACGAAGAAAAGATACAAACTCTAAAAGACAACGGGGTAGAGATAGAGGTATATTTGGGAGAAAAGGATAAAATCATAAATCCAAACAGTGCCTTAGAATTTTTCGAGTCTTTTGCAGATATTTACTACATAAAAGACGCCGGACATTTGATTATTTATCCATCCATTTAAATATATCTAGTACTTTTATGCAATTTGTTTTATAGTCAATTTTATATATAACTGTATATCCTTTAAAAACTAAATCACGGTAATTTTCAATTTTTATATATATGGAGGCTCTGTACATTGTTGGATTTGTTTTAAGAAATTTTATTTTATTTTTGAGTTCTGTTTTAAAATTTTTAGAAGCAGATATTTTATCTTTAGATATAAAATGCAAAATATCTATCAATGCATATTTAAAATTACTTTCATATAAAATACGCATTAATATAATTCTATCTCTTTCCAAAAATCATTATGCTCTGTATATTTACCATTTTGTTCGGCTTTTTTTACTCTTTTTTTACCTCCTCTTTCGTGAAAACAGTAAGATTATGAGTAGAAGCAGTTTTGATTTTTATCTTCTCTATGATCCCATCTTTTAAAGAGTTTAGATATTCTAAAAAAAATTTTTCTTTATCTTTGTTGATTTGTAATTCTATTTGCAAAGTAAATCCCCTTTTGTTTTTCAAATTATAGCATATATGTTAATTAAATAAACAAAACCCTACACTCCATAGCTCCGTGAGCTCCTATAACCAAGGCTTGTTCTATATCAGCTGTTTTGGATGGTCCGCTTATGAAAGTTCCGAAACCACTTTTTTTAAAATTGATTTTTTATATGCTTCGTGCATTGAATCTACAATAGAATCTTTTTCGACGACTATTAGAAGTCTTTTTGCTATAAAATATATAGCTCTGTTTAAATTATCTTCTTCTTTGACCCAAACTGCTCCGTTTTCAGCTATCGCAAATTCACCTTTTATTATGGCTAAATCCACATCTTTTAGAGCGTGCGGGTCATCTATATCATTTGAGGTGATGTGGTTTATATCTAATTTTAAATTTGTAGATATAAGACCCGGGTTTTCGTAATTTGTCTGTATAAAATCTTCTATAGTTTCACTAGTTCTCAACCAACTCGCCATGCCACCAACTGATTTTAGTGCTTCTGCATATTGCTTGTTTTTATCACTATATGTGATGTGAATGATTTGATTGGATGGTACAGGAGTCTGTATCAAATTTGCCTTTTTTATATTGTTTAATATAGTATTTTTTGAACTCATTTTTTTCTCGCTTTATATAGTTCTTTGAAGCTGTTTTTTGGAAATTTTGGTAACTCTCTATTCTTGCCCCAGACATTAAATTTTGAATAAACTATCCATCTTGGCATCAAAGGTACAAGTTTTCTTGCCATCTTTCCGCTTATATCCATAAGAAGGGGATATTGCATGATAAAAGTTGCAATTTTAAGAGCTCTCTGTTTTGTTTTATCCAATAATCCGGCATCCACAACATCTTGTCTATGTAAGTAAAGCTGTTCATGCAAATCAACTTTTACAGGGCAAACATTTGTGCAAGATGCACAAAGGCTACAGGCAAAGGCAGGGTGTAATTCTTTTTTATATCATGACTAGCACCCAAGGTTGAGCCGATTGGTCCGGGTATCGTGTATCCATAACTATATCCGCCACTTCTGCGATAAATTGGACATGTATTTATACAGGCACCACACCTGATACATTGAAGAGATTTTATGTATTTTTCATTTGCCAATATCTGGCTTCTGCCGTTATCGACTATGACTATATGCATCTCCCCATCTCTTTGAGGAGCATGATAATGAGTGGTATATGTTGTGATTGGCTGTCCCGTAGCACTTCTTGCCAAAAGTCTCGTAAAGATTGCTAAATCTTCAAGTCTTGGCACTATTTTTTCAATTCCCATACAAGCGATATGAAGTTTTGGCAAGCTTGCTCCTAAATCTGCATTTCCTTCATTTGTGCAAACTACGATACCGCCTGTTTCACTGATAGCAAAGTTTACTCCGGTCAAAGAAGCATCGCTTGCCAAAAATTTTTCTCTCAAATGTTCCCTTGCGGCATGAGTGAGATAAGCTGGATCACTATTTCCTTTTTGTGTGTGTAAAAATTCTTCAAATGTTGTTCCCACATCCTCTTTTTTCAGGTGAATTGCGGGTAAAACTATGTGAGATGGAGGCTCATGTCTTAGTTGTACTATCCTCTCTCCTAAATCAGTATCGACAACCTCTATACCGTTTTTTTCTAAAAAAGGGTTTAGATGACACTCTTCAGTAAGCATGGACTTGCTTTTT
>JAJRPV010000017.1 GCA_024280575.1 Campylobacterales bacterium | reverse complement strand
CACTGCGCAGTAACAACCCCCACAAAAGCCTAATTTGAGGTAAGATTTAAAAGATAAAATTCGAAGTACTAACTTGTTAATTCGAGAACTTTTATCTTTTGAAGATTGCCTCAAAGTAGGCTTCCCTACGGGTATCAACAGTTCCATAAATACTGCGTTAATCGTTTTTGAATTAACAAGTTAGTCCTGCAAACGATTGCCTTGTCTTTATAGAACCTGTTGATATTGTGGGGGTTGCTACTGCGCAGTGGTCTCTTTAATTTCGGAATTATTTTGTTATAACACTACGATATGCTATCTAATCCTAACACTTTTAAAAACTTGAATACCTACTCATTTTGTTATATATTTTATCTTTTTATATCACTCTCATTTTGTTTTGATATTTCTACCTCTTTTATCATTTTAATAACTTTTTCATAACTGTTTATAAAGTATTTTTGAAATAGATTATGATTTCCTGTTTCATAGTAATTTACTATTGATTTTAAATACTCTTTTACACTCTGTTCATCTGGGATATATAACATTTTATTATTTTCTTTTAATACTACATTTAACATAACTCTTGCAGTTCTTTTATTGCAATCGGTAAAATATTGTAAATATGCTAAATTATTATGTAAATATAAAGCTTGATTAAATGGATTTTTTATCTCTTGGAGTTTTTTAAACATATAGTTTAACTCATCATCAAGTTTTTCTTTGGTGGAGAGTGGAATATAATCACACCCCATAATAGTAACTTCACTATCTCTTGGTATTGCTCTTTGAGACTCTGCTACCATCTCATTTGATAAAATATAGTGTAAATCTTTAAAAGTATCTTTAGATGGTTTTAAATCTTGAGTAATTAACTTATCGTAAGCTTCTCTTAAATTAAGTATCATTTTAGCATCACTGTATTTTTTACCTCCAGCAGTTCTACCGTATTGGATTAGGCTTAAAGTATCAAGTTTGTCATAAGTATTACCTTCAATTAGAGCTGAAGTATAGATAAAATCAAGCCCAAATTTATCTACATAGCTTTTGTTGTTTAAAAACTTTTTTAATGATACTTGCTTATTTAACTCTTCTAAATATTCTAATTCATCTTTGGTAAAAATATCTGTATTGTCTAAAAAGTTTGGGTTGTATGTAGTCATATGTTACCTTTATTCAATTAAATTTATTTATTAGTTCACTCATTCTATAATGTCCCCGCTTGTCAAGGCCAACTCCAAATTTATTTTTATCTTGCATTTTATTTTCACTTTCGATTTGCGAACAACTATTTATTCAAGGAATATTATAGCACATATAGCTAGAAAATTATAAGTAACAAATTTGTGATAATTTACTGTGTTGTACAAACAGAACAGATATCGAAGCTTTTAAAAACAAAATCCGCCTCTTCAATGCTGCTTAATCCGATGATTGCCTTTTGTGCAATTGCAGGGTTTAAAGGAGTGCCATTGCCTAAGTTCCAAACAGTAGGTGGAATTATGTCAAATTTTACAATTTTCCCCTCTTCCACCCAAATTTTGTGTATCAAAGTTCCACGAGCTGCTTCAACGACACCGACACCTTGAGATGAAATATCTTTTGGCATATATTTTGGTGCGGTAAGAGATTTTTCTCCAATATCTATATTTTCAAGAATATTTTCACTTCTCTTTAAAAGCATGGCTATCTCTTTAACTCTTGCAATAATTCTCGTAATAACAGAATCCGTACATCTTCTATGACAATCCCTTATCATTGGATCTTTGCTTATCATAAGCCTTGCAAGCGGTCCTACTTCATAAAACTTATCTTTATACACTGCACTTTTAGAATAAGTAAATCCTTTTTCGCTTGAATCAAAAAAACTATTTTTCAAACTCTCTTCTACAAACTTAATATCTGTTTTAAAAAGCCTGGTTTTAAGAGCTTTTACAGGTTCATTAACTCCCTTATGGTCTCCAAAAGAGATAAACCTGTCATAACTCTTTCCAATTTTATCAAAACCCGACTCTTTCATAAATGTTACTGCTAAATCCAGCGTAGAGTTGCCATCAATCAAGTCAAATATGTTGTCTAATTCTAAAAATTCATCAATACTGCACCCATATAGCCTCTCTTCACAAAACTCTTTTACCTCAAAGAGATAATTTTTGGCATTTAATATATCGCTTTCCAAAGGATCACATGTAACACCGCCACTCATAGCATAGGAGCCATGTGGCCATTGACCGGAAAATATAGCCCCCATCTTTAAAATAGAAGATAACGCATTTTGAGCTTCAAACCACTCTTTATCTTTAAAAGCCTCCGTTTGGGCAAACTTTGCTTTATTGATTTTAAACAGTTCTGGCAGTATTAAAAAATAAAACCACTTTATATGATTTTGAATTTTTTCTGCATTTAAGACAAGCTCTCTTATATACTTTGCTTTGTTTGTCAATTTTAAATCGATTCCAAGATTTTTATAACAATCTTCTATGGCTAGTATCGTAGCGTTTACATGTGAATGTGAACAAATTCCACAAACTCTAGGCGTAATCATCAAGGCATCTAGTAAATCTCTGCCTTTTAAAATCTCTTCTATTGCTCTATAATTTAAAAATTTAATCTTTGCGTAATAAATTTTCTCATTTTCCCACTCAAGCTCAAGTGTAGCTTCTCTCTCTATTCGCTCAATTACCTATTTTGTGATTTTCAACGCTTTTCCTCTATGAGTTTTTGCTCTAATCTATCCACTCTAAAACTTTTTGCAACTCCCGTAACTGTATAATATGCCCTTTTACTTATGCCATACGGTACTGCAGGCAAAGACATCCTGGTTTTTGTTTCATATACGCTAGTTCTCGGAAAATCTGGCTCTGTACATCCTAGACATGGGGAACCTGCTCTAGTTTTAGAACTTACTTCATTCCATAAGATTTTATTACAATTTGCATGTGTCATAGGACCTCTGCAACCCTGCTCATAAAACAGGCAGCCCTCTTTTTCTCCAAAATTTTTTGTATCTATTTTCCACTCAAAATACTCATTTCTTAAACATCCGTGATGGACAAAATAAGAAAATACCTCCTTGGGTCTTAAAAATTCATCTAGTAATAGTTTTTTCTCATCTTTTAAAATAAGAAGCGTATCCACCAGCCATCTTGGATGAATCGGGCAACCGGGTATATTTATAACTTTTTTATTTTTACTCCAATACCCGCCCTCTTTATCACCACTAAAAAGTCCGCCTGTAATATTTATTTTATCTCGTTCTCTAAAAATTCCGCCAAAACTAGCACAAGTTCCGGCACAGATGATATAATCTACTCTCTTAGATAAATTTTCTACTAATTCTTCAAATGAATAACCACATCTATCTACATAATCTCTAACTTTAGTAAATGACCCTTCAATAATCAAATAATCATACTTATCTCTGCTTGTTAAAATCTCTTCTAAATTATAATCCGTCAGAAGCAGAGGATGATAAATAATCTCAAAGTTATTTGCAAAACTTTTCATACTTGAGTAGTTAAAAAAAGAGTGAGAATCCCCATTGCAAGTGATACCTTGGATCCAAACAATAGTTTTTTTAGGATGAAAATTAGACATACCAAAACCTTTTTTAGTATTTTACCACAATATCATCAAAATAGTAATTTCTAAACTGCTCTACTCTAAGAGACCACTGCGCAGTGGTCTCTCTAACATAGATGTTATTATATATTTTCCTTTTTCAAAGTATCAGCTATTTTATTAATAGATTTTTTTAAATCTTACATATTGGGGCATATATCTGAATAAACCAAATCTTTAAATATACTTGCATAGTATTGATTTAAAGACTCCATAATTATAAATGGATCTTGAAAAATTGGTGTAGCATGAAACTTTACAGCAGTCCATTCAGCATTGGAAAATTGATTTTTATCATCTTCTTTTACTTCGCCTATAAGTTTAATAAAATCATAGGAACCGATAAAATCTTCTAGATGTGGTAAAAGCAAATGAATATCATAAAGGTGTCGTATTTTATTTTTTAACTCTATATGTTCTTTATCTGATTCATATGATGCCCTTGCTACTGCACTTATCTTTTCACAAAAAGTTCTTCTCGTATCAAGAACATTTATTTCAAATGTTTCTAATTTAAATTCTTCAATCGCTTCTGGTTCTTTATTTTCAAGAAATTCACTAATATAAGTATTGATTGATTTTTTTGAATAAGGGGTTGGCTTAGCAAAAGAGTTTATCTCCAAAATAATATTTTCATTTGCATGCCCAAAATCTCCATCATTGATTTTTGGATAGCTATAAACTGTTTTTCTAAATTTAGAACCCTTTGATGTTGTGCCAGACAATCCTAGTTCTTGAAAATTAGTATCGATAATAGTTTTTTCAATTTTTTTAATAAGTGTTTTTACTTGATTACCATTTAATTCATTGGTTATGATTGCTAAATCAATATCCTCTGAAAATCTATGAATAATTTTATGTGCTTTTGAAAGAGAAGTTCCACCTTTAAATATAACAGTATCAATATAATCACTTAGAGACAATTGTTTCAAAATATATGTTGCCCAATAGTCTTTTTCAACATAAAGTGGATTTATATTCATATACATTGCTGTAGCTTCTATAAATTGGATAAAAAGTTCTTCATTTTTATGTAGTATCACTAAATAATTCCCCACTCTTTTTTGTTTTTTAAAACACTATCTTTTATACCAAGTTTATATTTTGTCAGAGGGTTTAGTCTAGCTTTTATCCTATAAGCCTCTTCCCACATTCCTAAATCTTTCAATATAGCTCCTAACAGTGCTTTTGTTCTTGGTGTATATTCTCTTGCAAAGAATGAGAGCTTTTGTTGCTCTATATTATTCAGTTTGCTTATATAATTTTTTAGATACAAAAGTGCTTCACTTGGAGTAGTATCAGGAATGCTTTTAATATCTTTTAAAGCATCTAAAATTTGTAGAAGTTTAGTATATTTCTTAGGTGCATTTACCCTTTTCCTTACAAATTTTATATTTAGATTATCTACTTTTATTCTTCTATTTGATTTATCTGTTGCTATTGTTATCACATTTGGAACTTGCGTAGTGAGTCCAAGCTGTCTAAAACTATTAAGCCCTGTTTCATAACTAAGCTTTTTTGTAGCATTAATATAGCTATTTAATTTTTCTTTGCTATTTGGTCCTATTTCCCCAAAGCGTGTTTTTTTTGGCTTATAATATTTACCCTTTGAAATTTTTTTAATAACACCTTGTTTATAAAGTCGGCTAAGTTCAACTGTTACCGTAGAAATTTTATCACTTGGAATATCTACATAAGTAAATACTTTTCCTGATTCAATTTGTTCTATAAAATTTCTTGTTAATTTTGCTACTGACATTTAGCCTCCTTTTTCACCTAAAAATCTCCTTTTTGCTGGAAGTATTGCCCCAAAGGGCAAGAAAAGAAACCCTCATAATTTTCATCTTTATTTGTGATTCTAGGGGAACTCACGAGAGTTTCTTTTTATTATACTATTTTTTGAAATGTTTTTCAAGTAAAAAACTTATTAATTTAAGTTTATTTTTATTTTATACATAAGTGGTGCTTTCTAAAAAAACTTTTAGTTATTCCATCTCAAGCCGCATCAGGTACATATCTTCGCCATCAATAGTATCTATATTGAAACTTTTGCACTGCGGACATGTAAACTCATTTTGTTTCAAAGTGAACTCTTTTTTGCACTCATTGCAATAAATCACCACATCTTGAATATTCATGACAAATTCTGCTTTGTCGCAAATTGTTTTTTCTTTAAAAGTATCAAATGCAACTTGAAGCAAATCCGGCTCTACTCCACTAAGCTTGCCAATCTTAACCTCAACTCTCGTTATCTTTTTTGCATTCTCTTTT
>JAJRPV010000016.1 GCA_024280575.1 Campylobacterales bacterium | reverse complement strand
TTAGAGAAAACTATAAAGATAATTTTCTCTAAACTCTTTCGATTGCATATACGCCTATTGTCCATTCGCCTATATCTTTTATTTCATGAATTCCATTGTCTTTGAAACTCGATTTTAAATTTGGATATTTTTTTACAATTTCATTAAAACTAAGGATGATTTGAGGAATCCTGATTTGAAGTTTTTTTCTTGCACTTTTTGGAAGATCTGTATAAAAAGCGTATAAACCATAATCAAGCGAAGATTCCTCCTCTTTTGAAGAATTTAACATCTTGCAAATTCTTTCAATTTCATTTGTGTATTCATTTTTAATATTTCTAATCCCGTTTTTAACAGAAATTATCACTTTTGAGATAGAATCATTATTATTTTGATGTTTGAATCTTTTATCTAAAGTAATACTAAATACCCCTTCTTTAATAGAATGTTTATCCATATAATCTAAAAAAGCATTCCTGTCTTTTAGCGAACATCTCAAAATATCAGAAATGGTGGCATCTATAAATATCTCGGGTGCATTTTTTATTTTGGATACCTCTTGAGCTACATGGATGCTGAGCATTTTTGTAGGTGCATAAGATAGATAAAGTCTGTCGTTTGTCCAGTAGAGAAAATTATTTTTTGCTTGATTTATACCTTTTATCACCGCATCTATTATACTTTTTTGAGTTGGCAATTTATTCACAATAATTTTCCTCAACTTCTTCTATAATTCCACTTTCATAAAGAATATCTTCTATAAGTCTATTTTTTGATATATTTAATTTCGAGCTGAGGTTTTGCAATGCTATGTCTAGTTTTTTATCAATTTTTATGCTCAATTGTGCAACTTCTCTTTTGGTTTGATTTTTTTTAATGACATTTTTTATGATCTCATTCGAATATTTCATCTTAGCCAAATTGTGCTCCTTTAAGTATTACTAAAAGTATTACTTTAATTCAACTATAATATCATAGTGTATTTTTTATTATTTTGTATATAAATATAGCAATAATTTTTTGAATTTTTTAATGTAAATTTACATAAAAACGATTGTTTATTTCGATATAGCAGGGGAAATTGAAGAATTTTGTAACTTTATAAAAGTTTTCATAAAGTTACAAAAAGTAGCACACAAATATATAAATTATTTTATTATGCTTAAGATCAGTTGCAAATTTAATCTTTTAGTTTTGCAAGAATATCTTGATTAAAATCTATATTTTTTCTATTGTGCTGTATTTTTTCATGATTGGTATCAATCTTAGATTGATTTTTTTTAATCAATTCTTTGTTTGTCGTAATTTCTGATTTATTTAATTCAATAATTTCAGTTAAATCATTTAATCTTTTTTCATATTTATTAACTAAGTAATAAATAACATAAACTAAAATTGCAACGACTATCCATTGTAACATACTATACTCCTAATGTTTGGTTTGGTAAATTAAATTTTTCGCGTAATTTTACTCTAAAAAATAAAAAATCAACTCTTTAATTTTTATTAATTATCTGCTTTAAATTATTATAAAGTATAGCATATTTATATGAATAATGATAATATTCTCATTTTAGTTAAAGGAAAGATTTATGAAAATAGCGATAAGTGGAGCAAGCGGTTTTATAGGTTCGTCAATAAGAAAACAATTTACTCAAAATATAGTACTAGAAAGAGAAGATAGTGAGGAAAAGATTTTAGAAAAACTCAAAGGAGTAGAAGTTGTGATAAACCTCTCTGGTGCATCTGTTATGCAAAAATGGAGTGAAGAGTGCAAGGAAGAATTGTACTCTAGCAGAATTGATATAACAAAGAAATTAGTTCGTGCTATAAATAAAAGTGATGTAAAGCAATTTATATCAGCTTCAGCTGTCGGAATATATCCAGATTTAAAAGCATGCGATGAAACAACAAGTGTAAAAGTTGAAGATTTTTTAGGATATATAATATCTGACTGGGAAAAAGAAGCAAATAAATGTGAAAAAACAACTACTATCTTGAGGTTAGGTGTAGTATTGGGGATTAAAGGAGGGACACTTGATAAAGTTTTGCCCTCCTTTAAAATGGGGCTTGGTGGAATCATAGGCAATGGTCAAATGATGATGAGTTGGATAGATTTAGATGATTTGATGAGAATTTATGAGTTTGTCATAGAAAATAAACTTGACGGTATCGTTAATGCCGTATCTCCAAATCCTGCTTCTAATTTTAAATTTACAAAAACTTTGGGTAAAATACTGCATAGACCAACATTGTTACCACTTCCAATGATAATAGTAAAAATACTTTTTGGTGAGGGCTCAATCGTGCTGAGTGGTTCCAAAGAAGTTTATCCAAAAGTATTAAAAGAGAAAGGTTTTGAGTTCAAATATAAAAATATAGAAGAGTCTTTGAAACATCTTGTGGTCTCTTAAGTACCTATTTGAAAAACATATTCGTTTCTGTTTTTCTTTGTGATAATTTCTTGAATTTTTAAATTTTCAAAATCAATATTTTCAAACTCTGCCTTTGAATTAGGTTGATGTTTTGATAACTCTTTTAGCATTTTGCCTCGATATGCTTTTGCCCAATGGCTGACTACTTTGCCGTTTTTTATAAACTTCATGGTTATATAAGGTAAACTTAGTTTATAAAATTTTTCATAAAATCCGGCTCTTAAATCAATGATAAATTCACCTTCTAGTAATTTATCCAACTCTTCGTTAAAATTTCTTTTATAAAATGCCTCAGTTTTAAAACCTTCTAATGATGCACCTTGTTTTAGTCTATATATAGGCAAATTGTCTTTTGCCAAAATCGGTCCGAAAAGATTTGAAAAAATAATGACATTATCATCTATGAACTCTTTTTGTTTTATTGTTAAATTTTCATATTCTAAATAGTCATAAGCAACACCGATATATCTTTGTATAGCCTTACATGTAGGGGCTGATTTTATATCAATTTTTGCCAATTCAAAAGATTTTTGTTCATCTTTTAAGCCAAAGATTTTATTTAATCGATTTATATCTTTGGAATTTAAAATATCTTGATATCTATCTATAACTTCAACTCTTTTTTTGTATAGGTTTTTGCAGCAAAAAGAATTTTCACTTATCGCTGCATTTGTACTCAAGTTACTTTTTGTTTCACTTGGCGAAAAAAGAATTTTCACTTATCTCTCCCATAAAATAGCAATATCTTCAACTAAAACATCACTTCTTCTAGGCTTGATTGCTATGTCAGATATTGCATAATTATCTATACTGAATTGTTCGTCAATTTTATCAATTTCATCTTTTAAGTCATTTTGAAGGTTGCTTATATCTTCTTTTACATTATCTATGAGAAGCATAGTGTTTTTTACATCATTTCTTTCGCCTAAAATACTTTTACCCTTTTTGATAGCAGATGCTCCTCGGCTGATTGTAGAAGCAGACATGGCTTTTCTACCAAATATAGCCCCAAGTACAGTCATTCCTATTCCGATAAATGTATCGGTTGCTTTTGAAGTAACATCAGATTTTTCTTTTTCAAGCTTAAATTCTAATCTTTGCAATTTATCTTGCAATCTGTCATATTTATTTTGAAAAGTTGATTGCAATTTTTCAATTTTGTCATCTTTCTTCATCTTTAAGGTATCTTTAATTTCAAGTGTAAAGTCTTGTTTGCTCTGTCCGTTTTTTGATTCAATTTTTAAAGATTTGCAGCTAAAAAGTTCAAGTCTTTTGGTGTTATATATAAAATCCGAAAGTACTTTTTTCCATGGATTTAAATTTTTCTCATCCAAGATGATTGCAGGTAATGGCGTATATTTTGCACTGTTATTCATATTCGAAGTAAATTGTGGTTTTTCTTCTTCGACACTATTTTCCCAGCCTATTGAATTTGTATCATCTCTTAGTTCAAGTTTCAAATATATGTCTTCGGAAGAATCTATATCTCTTTTTAAATTATAAAATCTCAATTTCACATGTCCATACATGTAGGGATAAAAAGGATCATTTGAGTTTATGTTTGTATCTGCAAAATACTCTTTAATTCCCTCTGATAAGATAGGCTTTGTATCACCTTTTTCTGTTTTTTCAGGAGCATTCAGGTTTTCTTTTTGAGTCAAATGCTCTTTTTGGTTTTTCATCAATTTTCTGATATCATTTTTTGTCATAGGACCTTTTAAGTACGAAAGCACCCATCTTGTGTAAAATACATCAGTGTGATCTACATGTACATTTTTTAAGAAAAAATTTCTCTCTTTCAAAGTTGCAATTTTCTTAGAAATTTCATTTTTGCTCAAGTCTGATTTGGCTGCAACTCCATCAAGTACTTTTTCTATATCTTGCTTTGTTTGCAATTTTCCTATGAACCAGGTGCCAATATTTGATAAGCCTTTATAGTCTATGTCCACAGGGTTTTGCGTGCTTAAAACTACACCTGTTCCGAAAGCTCTAGCTTGTTTGAGCAATAGTAACATAGGCTCTTTTGAAGGTGGATTTTTAGTCGGAGGAAAAAATCCAAATATTTCATCCATATATAATATAGATTTTAAGATTGAGCTTCCCCTTTGTGTCCGCATCCAATTTATATAAGCATTTAGTAAAATAGTTACAAAAAACATTCTTTCATTATCGTTTAAATGAGCGATAGAAAAGATGGATATTTTTGCATTTCCATTTTCATCATACATCATATTTTGAATATCAAGATCTTCTCCCTTGATCCAAGATGAAAATGTAACAGAAGAGATAACATTGTTTAAAAGAATGGCAAGTTTCATTCTTTCATTTTGAGGATAAAAAGATTTTAAACTTAAAACTCCGATTTTTTTAAAAGGTGGAGTTGCAATGAGGCCTATTAAATCTTCAAGACTTAAAGATTTTCCTTTTGACCAATAAAAATTAAAAATATTTGAAAGAAGCAAGTGTTCTTTGGAGCTTAATGGACTTGAGTCAATTCCAACCAAAGACAATAAAGATGTCACAGTTGAATTTATTAAAGAAGAGAACAAATCACTGTCCTCCAAAATCGCATCACTAGGAGAGTTAAAATTACCAAGAATATTTACTCCGACTCCGGCAGAGCTTCCGGGAGTATATATGGTTTTCTTTACATCGGAAAGTTTTTTAACCCTGGATAAATCTTGCCCAAAAGATTCTATGCCTTTTTTCCAGGTATTAGCTGTGATTTTTGCCAGTTCTTGTATGCTGAGATTTTTATTTTGTGCAGCAATTGGGTCAATATATGGCTGAAAATCTGAAGAGTTCATATTTGGAAAATCAAGACAAAGATTTCCCATATCTCCTTTTGGATCTATTATAATTGAAGGAATATTGTCAATAGCAGCTTCTTCAATAATGCCTATACCAAGCCCGGTTTTTCCAGATCCTGTCATACCAATGATGGCAGCATGTGTGGTTAAATGTTTAGATTTGTAAAGTTCAAGAGTATCGTCATCACTGTTTTTCCCCAGATAAAAAAGCCCCATTTTTTCAAAAAGTGTATCCATAATATTCCTTTGAAACAAAAATTTAAATTATTATAGCGAAAAAGTATTGACATTGAAGTATATTTGAGATATAATTTCACCTCACAAATTAGGTGCTGGCGTAGCTCAGTTGGTAGAGCAGCTGTCTTGTAAACAGCAGGTCGGCGGTTCAAGTCCGTTTGCCAGCTCCATTTTCTTTGTGAAATGTAACAGTGTTTGACCAGATAAAAATGGTAAATTATAAAGGGTGAGATACTCAAGTGGCCAACGAGGGCAGACTGTAAATCTGCTGGTTTTTACCTTCGAAGGTTCGAATCCTTCTCTCACCACCATTTAACATTTGCGGGAGTAGCTCAGTTGGCTAGAGCATTAGCCTTCCAAGCTGGGGGTCGCGGGTTCGAGTCCCGTCTCCCGCTCCAGATTTTATTTACTGGGAGCTGTTGAATTTTTTCTGCTTTTTTGAATAAATTTACAGGACAAGTTCATCACTCGCTTTTAAATATATAATCAATTTGTTATTATTGTTTGGTAAAATAATGTAGTTATGAGCACTTTGGGCTCATATGGCTCAGAGGTAGAGCACTTCCTTGGTAAGGAAGAGGTCGAGGGTTCAATTCCCTCTATGAGCTCCATAATATAAAAATTAAAGTAATTCTTGGCAACGCCAAAGCTTTAGTGCAATGAATTTCTTAGGAATTTATTTCCTGAGAAAGAAAACAGTTAAATTAAAGTAATTCTTGGCAACGCCAAAGCTTTAGTGCAATGAATTTCTTAGGAATTTATTTCCTGAGAAAGAAAACAGTTAAGTAAAAAAAATTGTAAATAAACCCTAACGGAGGAAGAAATGGCAAAAGAAAAGTATTCAAGAACAAAGCCACATGTAAATATAGGTACTATAGGACATGTTGATCATGGTAAAACAACATTAACAGCAGCTATATCAGCTGTGCTTGCATCAAAAGGTCTAGCAGAATTTAAAGACTTTGATGGTATAGATAATGCACCGGAAGAAAGAGACAGAGGAATTACGATAGCAACTTCTCATATTGAGTATGAGACAGAAAATCGTCACTATGCACATGTTGACTGTCCTGGTCACGCGGATTATGTTAAAAATATGATTACAGGTGCTGCACAAATGGATGGTGCTATTTTAGTTGTTTCTGCAGCTGATGGCCCTATGCCACAAACTAGAGAGCATATCTTGCTATCTCGTCAAGTTGGTGTGCCTTATATAGTAGTTTTTATGAACAAATCAGATATGGTTGATGATGAAGAATTGCTAGAATTAGTTGAAATGGAAATAAGAGAACTTCTCGAAGAGTATGATTTTCCAGGCGATGATACACCAATCGTTGCAGGTTCAGCTCTAAAAGCACTCGAAGAAGCCAAAGCTGGTACAGTAGGCGAATGGGGTGAAAAAATAATGGAATTGATGGCAGAAGTTGATTCATATATTCCAACTCCAGTAAGAGACACTGAGCAAGATTTTTTAATGCCAGTTGAAGATGTTTTTTCAATTTCAGGTCGTGGTACAGTTGTAACAGGTAGAATTGAAAAAGGTACTATTAAAGTTGGTGAAGAGATTGAAATAGTAGGCATCAAAGATACTCAAAAAACAATCGTTACCGGTGTTGAAATGTTCCATAAAGAACTAGATCGTGGCGAAGCTGGTGATAACTGTGGTGTTCTTTTAAGAGGTACTAAAAAAGAAGATGTTGAAAGAGGTATGGTGCTTTGTAAACCAGGCTCAATCACTCCTCATACAAATTTTGAAGCTGAAGTTTATATACTAAGCAAAGAAGAGGGTGGAAGACATACTCCTTTCTTTAACAACTATAGACCACAATTTTATGTAAGAACAACAGATGTTACAGGCTCAATTACTTTACCAGAAGGTACTGAGATGGTAATGCCGGGCGATAATGTAAAAATTAATGTTGAGTTAATTACTCCAGTTGCATTGGATGAAGGTACTAGATTCGCTATTCGTGAGGGTGGTAGAACTGTTGGTGCCGGTGTTGTTTCTAAGATAAACAAATAATTTTAAAAGCAGAAGAGTTTTATAGCTCTTCTGCAAATGAAAGAAGGAAATTCAATGACTACTAAAATAGGTCTAAAATGTAGTGAGTGTGGTGATATAAATTACACAACAACTAAAAATAGTAAAACAAATACTGAAAAAATAGAATTAAGCAAGTATTGTCCAAGACTTAAAAAACATACAATACATAAAGAAGTAAAATTAAAAAGTTAAGTTTTATGAACTTAACTTTATGTAGGGCAGTAGCTCCAATTGGTAGAGCGTCGGTCTCCAAAACCGCAGGTTGTGGGTTCGAGTCCCCCCTGCCCTGCCACTAGTCTAAGGTGATACACATGGAAAAATTAAAAAGTTATTATCAACATGCAAAAATAGAATTGTCAAAAGTTATATTTCCTACTCAAGACCAGATAAGAAATGCTTTTATATCTGTATTTGTAGTTGTTACAGTAGTTTCTCTATTTTTAGCGATAATTGACATGATTATGTCTTATACATTATCAAATATAATATAGCAGGGTAAGTTATGTCACATAAATGGTATGCTATACAAACATATGCGGGAAGCGAACAAAGTGTAAAGAGGGCGATTGAAACTCTAGTTAAAGATAACGGAGTCGAAGAGAAACTTAAAAATATACTTGTTCCAACCGAAGATGTCATAGAAGTGAAAAATGGCGAGAAAAAAATTAGCGAAAGAAGTATCTATCCTGGATATGCATTTATCGAAATAGATTTAGATACATCTCTATGGCAGAAAATACAATCTTTGCCTAAAGTCGGAAGATTTATAGGTGAGTCTAAAAGACCAACACCTTTAAGCGAGAAAGATATAAATGTAATACTAGAAAAAGCCCAAAAGAAAGGTGCACCTAAGCCAAAAATCTTTTTTGAAAATGGAGAGAGTGTTAGGATTACAGAGGGACCATTTGCAAACTTCACGGGTATCGTTGAAGAATATGATATGGAACATGGAAAATTAAGATTAAATGTTTCTATATTTGGAAGAAGCACACCAGTTGAGATATTATATTCTCAAGTTGAAAAAATAATATAGATTTGTCTAATTATGATTAGCAATAGCTATAAAGAGAAAATTTAATTTGAGCTTTCAAGGAAGCATCACTAGCGCGACCGCATTTGCTTGCTTTGCTCAAGTTGAAGAAAACAATTAAATAAAGATTCTGACCGTAAGGTCAAGCTTTAGTGCAATGAATTTAATTTGAGCTTTGCTCAAGTTGAAGAAAACAATTAAATAAAAACAAAGGAAATTTAGATGGCTAAAAAAGTAATTGGTGAAATAAAATTACAGATTGCAGCAGCAAAAGCAAATCCATCACCTCCAGTTGGTCCAGCTCTTGGTCAACAGGGTGTGAATATAATGGAATTTTGTAAAGCTTTTAATGAAAAAACTAAAGATATGATGGGTTACAATATCCCTGTAGTGATAACTGTATATGCTGATAGAAGTTTTACATTTATAACCAAACAGCCTCCTGCAAGCGATTTGATTAAAAAAGCAGCTGGTATTAAAAAAGGCAGTGATAACCCACTAAAAAATAAAATTGCAAACCTAACAAAAGCTCAAGTATTAGAGATTGTTGAGAAGAAAATAGCGGATCTAAATACTGATGACAGAGAGGCTGCTTCTAAAATTATTGAAGGAAGTGCCAGAAGTATGGGGATTACAGTTTCATAGTAGAATTTAAACCTTAACCACTAGGGATTTTAGTGGTAGCAAAAAAAGCGGAGAAAATTAAATGGCAAAAAAAACAGGTAAAAGATTTCAAGAATTACTTAAAAAAGTTGATATTGAAAAAAAGTATAATATGGAAGAAGCTCTATCAAATATAAAAAATTTAGCAAGTGCAAAATTTGATGAAACTATTGAAATAGCTTTAAAATTAAATGTAGATCCTAGACATGCGGATCAAATGGTTAGAGGGTCTATTGTTCTTCCTGCAGGAACAGGCAAAAATGTAAAGGTTGCTGTTGTTGCAAAAGATGTAAAAGCTGATGAAGCGAAAGCAGCTGGTGCAGATTTGGTAGGTAGTGATGAATTGATAGCAGATATACAAGCTGGAAAAATTAATTTTGATGTATTAATAGCTACTCCAAACATGATGGGTATGGTAGGTAAAGTTGGTAGGATTTTAGGACCAAAAGGAATAATGCCAAATCCAAAAACTGGTACAGTTACGATGGATGTTGCAAAGGCAGTTGAAAACTTTAAAGGTGGACAGGTCAACTTTAGGGTTGACAAGCAGGGAAATATACATGCTGGTATTGGTAAAATTAGTTTTACAAATGAACAGATAAAAGAAAATTTAGAAACATTTATAAAAGCTGTAAATAAGCATAAACCTGCCGCTTCTAAAGGTAAGTATATCAAAAATGCTGCTTTATCATTAACAATGAGTCCATCAATGAATCTTGATAACCAGGAATTAATTGACCTTAAATAAAAATTGTTTTTACATAAATCTTTGATTGGAGATAGTCGAGGTCTTTGGCTTAATTTGGTTTTAACCAACTCTGCTTGAAATTACCGGTCGGAAAGTAGAAAAATTGATAAAAAGTAAAAAAATCGAATTAGTTGATCAGTTTACTCAAGATTTTAAAGCTTCTGAGGCTTTAATTGTGTGCGACTTTAAAGGAATTAATACAAAATCTCTAGAAGTACTTAGAAATAGTGCTAAAGAGAAAGGTGTAAAAGTTCAAATAGCTAAAAATACACTTGCATCTATTGCTATTAAAAATGCAGAGATAGAAGGAATTGAACTAAAAGACGCAAATATGTTTGTTTGGGGCGAAGATCAACTAGAAGTTACAAAAGTTGTTTCTAAGTATGCCGAAACAAATAAATCATTTAAGATTAGAATAGGATTTATTACTGGTGAAATTGCTGATACTGCAAAAATTGAAGCATTATCCAAATTACCATCTCGTGATGAACTTATCGGCATGTTGCTTCAAACTTGGATGGCACCAGTCACGAACTTTACAATTGGTTTGGATGCTCTTAGAGCTAAAAAAGAAGAAGTAGCATAATAATTTTTAATGTTAAATTTTAATACAATATTTATAAATAAAGTCTCTTGGCAACGCCAAAGCTTTAGTGCAATGAATTTCTTAGGAATTTACTTCCTGAGAAAGAAAACAATTAAGTTAAAGCAATTCTTGGCAACGCCAAAGCTTTAGTGCAATGAATTTCTTAGGAATTTACTTCCTGAGAAAGAAAACAATTAAATGAAAAAAGGATAAAAATATGGCAATATCTAAAGAAGATGTGTTAGAGTATATTTCAGGTCTAAGTGTTCTTGAACTAAGTGAATTAGTAAAAGAATTTGAAGAAAAATTTGGTGTATCAGCTGCTCCAGTTATGATGGCTGGTGCTGCTGGTGGCGCTGGTGCTGCAGAAGAAGAAAAAACAGAATTTGATGTTATTCTTAAAAGTGCAGGTGCAAAGAAAATTAATGCAATTAAGGTTGTTCGTGCAATTACAGGCCTAGGTCTTAAAGAAGCAAAAGAGGCAGTTGAAAGTGCACCTACAACTCTAAAAGAAGGTGTTTCAAAAGATGAAGCAGAAGATATTAAAAAACAAATAGAAGAAGCTGGCGCAGAAGCTGAAGTTAAGTAAGAAAACCTTTGGGGAGAGTTTCTCCCCGAGACTTTTAGTGGGAAACCAATTAGTCGTTAAGATATTTGCATGTGATGCAGATATACTACTACACTTTTCAAACTACTACACGAGGTATACTCATGTTAAATAATTTAAATTCGGGAAATCGCCTAAGAGTTGATTTTTCAAAAGTACCAAAAAAATAGATGTTCCAAACCTACTACAACTACAACAAAAAAGTTATGAAAATTTTTTAAAAGTTGGAGTTTATAGTGATGGCGGAATCGAAAAAGTTTTCAAATCAATTTTCCCTATTCACGATCCTCAAAATAGACTTTCTTTAGAATATGTAAACAGTGAAATAGGAAAACCTAAATACAATATAAGAGAATGCATGGAAAGAGGACTGACATATTCTGTTGGTCTCAGGATGAACATACGCCTAATATTATGGGATAAAGATGAAAAAACCGGTGAAAAAACTGGTGTTAAAGATATAAAAGAACAAGCGATATTTGTTAGAAATATTCCAATGATGACCGAGAGAACATCATTTATAATAAATGGTGTTGAAAGAGTAGTTGTAAATCAACTTCATAGAAGTCCAGGTGTTATTTATAAAGAAGAAGAAAGTAGTACGGTTAATAATAAGCTGATATATACTGCGCAGATCATACCTGATAGAGGTTCGTGGTTATATTTTGAGTACGATGCAAAAGATACATTGTGTATGAGAATTAATAAAAGAAGAAAAGTACCAATCACTATTTTGTTTAGAGCACTGGGATATAGTAAACAAGATATACTAAAACTCTTTTACCCTGTGCAAAATATTGAAATAAAAGATAATAAGTTTTTTATGGAATTCATACCTGAAAATTTTATAGGTAGAGTAGATTTTGATTTAAAAGATATAGATGGAAACCAGTTAATAGCAACTGGTAAAAGACTTACTAAAAAAAGAGCTGAAAAATTCAAAGAAGATGGTGTTAAATTTGTTGAGTACCCCGTTGATGTATTGGTAAATAGATTTCTATCTTCACCAATCATAAATAGTGAAAGTGGAGAAGTGTTGTATGATACATTAACGCAACTAGATGAGTCAAAACTTGCAAAATTAATTGAGCAAGGATGTACTTCAATTGAAATAGCAAATGATCTTGCACCTGGCGTAGATGATGGTATCTTAAATTCATTTATAGCTGACAATGAAACACTAAAGCTTCTTAGACAAACAGAACAGATAGAAGATGAAAATGATTTAGCAAATATTAGAATATATAAAGTTATGAGACCAGGAGAGCCTGTCACAAAAGAAGCAGCTAGATCATTTGTTAAAGATCTATTTTTTAATCCTGAGAGATATGACCTTACTAGAGTAGGGCGTATGAAAATGAATCACAAGCTTGGCGTTGAAGTTCCTGAGTATGTTACTGTTATGACTAGCGAAGATATTATAAAAACTGTTAAATATCTAATAAAAGTTAAAAATGGCCAAGGTCGTATAGATGATAGGGATCATCTAGGAAATCGTAGAATTCGTGCTATTGGTGAACTTTGGCAAATGAACTACATACAGGCCTTATAAAAATGCAAAAGGCAATAAGGGATAAATTTACCTCTCTTAGCGGTTCTGTTGAAGAATTAATGCCACATGACATGATAAATTCAAAAATGATTACAAGTACTATTATGGAATTTTTCTCAAGTGGACAACTTTCACAATTTATGGATCAAACCAATCCACTTAGTGAGATTACACATAAAAGAAGACTCTCAGCACTTGGAGCTGGAGGGCTTGTAAAAGAGAGGGCAGGCTTTGAAGTAAGAGATGTCCACCCAACTCACTATGGTAGAATTTGTCCGATTGAGACACCAGAGGGACAAAATATTGGACTTATCAACACTCTTGCCATGTATGCAAAAGTAAATGACTTAGGGTTTGTTGAAGCGCCGTATAAAAAAGTAAAAAATGGTGTTGTTACAGATGAAATTGTTTATATCACGGCAACTCAAGAAGAAGGTCTTGTAATAGCACCGGCTAGTACTCATATAAATGAAAAACACGAGATAGCTGAAGATTTAATTGAAGCTAGAATAGACGGAGAAATTGTATTAACTGAAAAAGAAAAAGTAAACATGATTGATTTATCTTCAATGATGATTGCTGGTGTTGCTGCATCTCTGATTCCGTTTTTGGAGCATGATGATGCAAACCGTGCACTTATGGGATCTAATATGCAGAGACAAGGTGTTCCACTAGTTAAATCAAGTGCCCCTATGGTCGGTACCGGTATGGAAGCTATCACTGCTAGAGACTCTTGGGAAGCTATCAAAGCAAAAAGAGCTGGTGTAGTAGAAAAAGTAGATAGTAAAAGTATTTACATACTAGGAGAAGATGAGAATGGTTCATTTATAGATTATTATATATTACAAAAAAATATGAGAACAAATCAAAATACCACTTTTACACAAAAAGTTACTGTTAAGCAAGGTGATATCATACATGCAGGGCAAATTATAGCTGATGGACCAAGTATGGACAAGGGTGAATTGGCGCTAGGAAAGAATGTTATGGTTGCATTCATGCCATGGAATGGATATAACTACGAAGATGCTATTGTTATAAGTGAAAAAATGATAAGAGAAGATGCATTCACGAGTATTCATATTTATGAAAAAGAGATTGAAGCAAGAGAGCTCAAAGATGGCGTTGAAGAGATTACAAGAGATATACCAAATGTAAGAGAAGAAGATTTGGCGCATCTTGATGAAAGCGGTATTGTAAAAATCGGAACCTATATTAAGCCTGGTATGCTGATGGTTGGAAAAGTTTCACCAAAAGGAGAAGTCAAACCTACTCCTGAAGAGAGATTACTTCGTGCTATATTTGGAGAAAAAGCTGGTCATGTTGTAAATAAATCTATGTATGCTTCCCCTTCCTTAGAAGGAGTCGTTGTGGATATTAAAATATTTACTAAAAAAGGATATGAAAAAGATCCAAGAGCACTGAGGGCATACGAGGAAGAAAAAGACAAG
This sequence comes from Campylobacterales bacterium, assembly GCA_024280575.1. GTDB lineage: Bacteria > Campylobacterota > Campylobacteria > Campylobacterales > Sulfurospirillaceae > JAADIZ01. The sequence goes on along the minus strand of JAJRPV010000016.1, from coordinate 31,324 downwards.
TTAGATCGCGAGCATCATGACAAACTTTTGATGCTAGATCGAGAAGAGATGCTCAGAATTAACTCTCTTTTGTCAAAAAATCCTTTAGAAAAAGACCAGGAAATTAACAAAAAAGAGTATAAAAAAGGTGATTTAGTAGCAAGAGAAGATTTGGAAAAGGTTAATAGATTTGCTATTAACAGTATCATTAAATCTTATGCTAAAGAGATAGAAACCGAGTATAAAGATTTAAAAACTTATTTTCAAAATGAAAAGAAAAAACTAAAAGAAGAGCACGATGAAAAGCTTGATATCTTAGAAAAAGATGATATTTTGCCTAGTGGTGTTGTGAAATTGGTTAAGATTTATATTGCAACAAAAAGAAAGCTAAAAGTAGGCGACAAGATGGCCGGGCGACATGGTAATAAGGGTATCGTATCAAATATAGTAAGAGAAATAGATATGCCATATCTTAAAAATGGTGAAACAGTTGATGTGGTTTTAAACCCATTAGGTGTTCCAAGTCGTATGAATATAGGTCAAATTCTAGAAGTTCATTTGGGACTTGCAGGAAGAAGATTGGGTGATCAAATTGCTGAAATTTTTGAAGAAAAACAGGGTGATTGGATCAAAAAATTAAGAGAAGAAATGGCTGAAATTGCAGATATTGCAAAACTGATGAAAGCAAAAGATTTCTTATCTAAAATTGATGATGAAAAACTCTTAGAATATGCTAGAGATTGGAGTACGGGTGTAAGATTTTCAACACCGATCTTTGAAGGTGTAAATGAAGAAGAGTTTAGAAAATTATTTGAACTTGCAAAAATAGATATGGATGGAAAAACAGACTTGTATGACGGCATAACAGGTGACAAGATAAAAGAGCGTGTAAATGTTGGCTACATGTATATGTTGAAACTTCATCATTTGGTAGATGAAAAGATGCATGCAAGAAGTACAGGACCTTACTCTATAGTTACTCAACAGCCAGTCGGTGGAAAAGCACTGTTTGGTGGGCAGAGATTTGGAGAGATGGAAGTTTGGGCACTTGAAGGACATGGAGCTGCTCACACTTTAAGAGAGATGTTAACTGTTAAATCAGATGATGTTGAAGGTAGAGTTGCGGCTTATAAAGCATTGACCAGAGGCGAAAATGTTCCATCAGCAGGAATACCGGAGACTTTCTTTGTTCTTACAAATGAGTTAAAATCTTTAGCTTTAGATGTTGAAGTATATAATGAGGTGGATGAATAATGATTCTATCAAATAGTATAAATAGAGATTTAGAAAATAAAATAGAATCTTCTCGCCAAGGGCGAAGCATAAGTTCGAGAAATTTCTTGGGAACAATGCTTCTAGATTTAGAAAATAAAACAGAATCTTCTCGCCAAGGGCGAAGCTTTAGTGAGAGGAATTTCTTGGGAGCAATGCTTCCAAGAAAGGAGATATTAATATGAAACGATTAGAACCTATAGAAATTTTAGATGATCAAAAACCTAGAGATTTTTCTGCTTTTCAAATTAGATTGGCAAGTCCAGAAAAAATAAAATCTTGGAGTTTTGGTGAAGTTAAAAAACCAGAAACTATCAACTATAGAACTTTAAAACCGGAGAGAGATGGTCTTTTTTGTGCCAAAATATTTGGACCCGTTAGAGATTATGAATGTCTTTGTGGTAAATATAAAAAAATGCGATACAAAGGCATCAAATGTGAAAAATGTGGCGTTGAAGTAACAAGTACAAAAGTCAGAAGATCAAGAATGGGTCACATAGAACTTGTTACGCCAGTTGCTCATATTTGGTATGTAAATTCACTTCCTAGTAGAATCGGTACACTTCTTGGTGTTAAGATGAAAGATTTGGAAAGAGTTTTGTATTACGAGGCTTATATTGTAAGCGATCCCGGTGAGGCTTTTTATGATGCTGAAAATAGTAAAAAAGTAGAAAAATATGATGTTCTAAATGAAGAGCAATATCAATCTCTTTATCAAAGATTTGGAGATAGTGGTTTTGTGGCCAACATGGGTGGACAGATAGTAAAAGATTTGCTTGCAGATTTAGACTTGGTAGATATTTTGGCTACTTTAAAAGAAGCTATGGGAAATACAAATTCTGAAGCAAAAAAGAAAACAATCATAAAAAGACTAAAGATAGTTGAAGCGCTTTTACATAGTGGAAATAGACCAGAATGGATGATGATAACAATGTTGCCGGTACTTCCCCCAGATCTTAGGCCATTAGTTGCGCTAGATGGAGGTAAATTTGCCGTTAGTGATGTAAATGATTTATATAGAAGAGTAATCAATAGAAATTCAAGACTTAAAAGACTAATGGAACTTGATGCACCGCAGATTATCATAAGAAATGAAATGAGAATGCTACAAGAGAGTGTTGATGCACTTTTTGATAATGGTCGTCGCGCAAATGCTGTAAAAGGTGCAAATAAAAGACCTTTGAAATCATTATCAGAAATCATCAAAGGGAAACAAGGTAGATTTAGGCAAAACTTACTTGGTAAAAGAGTTGACTTCTCCGGCCGTTCGGTAATTGTAGTTGGACCAAATCTAAGAATGGATCAGTGCGGTTTGCCAAAATTGATGGCTCTAGAACTTTTTAAACCTCATCTTATTGCCAGGCTTGAAGAAAAAGGTTATGCCACAACCATTAAGCAAGCTAAAAAAATGATTGATAATAAAACAAATGAAGTTTGGGAATGCTTAGCAGAAGTAGTTGAAGGTTATCCTATCATGCTTAACCGTGCGCCAACGCTTCATAAACTTTCTATTCAAGCTTTTCATCCTGTTTTGATTGATGGTAAAGCAATCAGACTGCATCCGTTGGCATGTTCAGCATTCAATGCCGACTTTGATGGCGATCAAATGGCCGTACATGTACCATTAAGCCAGGAAGCGATAGCAGAATGCAAAGTGCTTATGATAAGCTCTATGAATATTTTACATCCAGCTTCCGGTAAAGCCATAACTGTTCCTACTCAAGATATGGTATTAGGATTGTATTATTTGTCTTTGGAAAAAATTAATGCAAAAGGTGCAAATAAAATATTTTCAAATGTTGATGAAATTAAAATAGCTTTAGATGCAGGATTCCTAGAAGCACAAGCAAAGATTAAAACCATGGTTAATGGTAAAGTGATATTTACAACTGCCGGCCGTATGATTATAAAATCAGTATTACCGGACTTTGTTCCATCTGAGTTTTGGAATAAAATTATGAAAAAGAAAGATATAGGAAACTTGGTTGATTTTGTTTATAAAGAGGGTGGATACGGAGCAACAGCAACATTTTTAGATAATATTAAAAATCTAGGTTTTAAATATGCAACGATTGCTGGGGTGTCAGTTTCTATTGATGATATAAAAGTTCCTGCTACTAAAAAAGGGAAAATTGCAGAAGCTAAGAAAAAAGTTAAAGAAATTCAAAAACAATACAGTTCAGGATTATTGACTGAGCAAGAGAGATACAATAAAATTATTGATATTTGGACAAATACCAACAATGAAGTTGCAGCAGAAATGATGAAATTAACCAAAAATGATAAAGGTGGCTTTAACTCAATATACATGATGGCAGACTCAGGTGCTAGAGGTAGTGCTGCTCAGATTCGTCAGTTAGCAGGTATGAGGGGTCTTATGGCAAAACCTGATGGCAGTATTATTGAAACTCCAATTATCTCAAACTTTAGAGAAGGTTTAAATGTACTTGAGTACTTTATCTCAACTCATGGTGCGAGAAAAGGTTTGGCAGATACTGCACTTAAAACTGCAAATGCTGGTTATCTTACAAGAAAATTAATTGATGTTGCACAAAATGTAAAAGTAACAATGCAAGATTGTGGCACACATGAAGGTGTAGAGATTACAGAAATCACAGAGGGTGGTGAATTGATCGAATCATTAAGTGACAGAGCATTTGGTAGGGTTTTAGCAGAAGATGTTATTGATTCTATAACAAATGAAGTTCTCTTTACCGAAGGCACTTTGATTGATGAAAAGAAAGCAAAAATACTAAAAGAAACAGGCATTAGATCAGTTGTTATTCGAACTCCTATTACATGTAAAACAAAAAAAGGTATTTGTGCAAAATGCTATGGTGTAAACCTAGGTGTTGGAACACTAGTTAAGCCTGGTGAAGCAGTTGGTATTATTTCAGCTCAATCAATTGGTGAACCTGGAACTCAGCTGACACTTAGGACATTTCACATTGGTGGAACCGCTTCAACTGAAGCACAAGACAGGCAGGTAATTGCTTCAAAAGAAGGTTTTATCAGGTATTATAATGTTAAAACTTACCGTTCAAAAGAGGGTAAAAATATAGTTGCAAACAGAAGAAACGCATCTATTTTGCTAGTCGAGCCTAAAATTAAAACTCAAATTGAGGGGGTTTTACATATAGACAATGCCCATGATGAAACTATTTTGATAATTAAAAATGCCAAAGAAGAAGTGAAATATAGTCTAAGGAAAAATGATTTAGCTAAAGCAAATGAGTTAGCGGGTGTTAGTGGAAAAGTAGAGGGAAAATTTTACCTTCCTTATGAAAATGGTCAAAAAGTTCAAAAAAATGAAAGTATAGTTGAAGTTATAAAAGAGAGTTGGAGTGTTCCAAATCGTATTCCTTATGCTGGAGAATTAAGAGTAAGTGATGGTGATCCTATATCTACTAAAGTTCCGACTGAAGCTATAGGAACAGTTAAGTATTATCAATTAACCGGAGACTATTTGGAGAGATATAATAATATAAGTAAAAACCATCTTGTTGACGAAAAGGGTCTTTTTGCTGTTATTGCTGATGATGAAAACAGAGAGGCTATAAGACATTATATACCAAGAGGTTCTATTATAGATATTGAGGATAATGTAAAAGTAAATGGTTTTGATGAAATTATCGCTCATCCAAGTAATGCAGAACAAATAGTTATAGCAGAATGGGATCCATACTCTATACCTATTATAGCTGAAGAGCCGGGAGTTGTCACTTTTGAAGATATTGAACCTGGAGTGAGTGCAACTGAACAATTTGATGAAATGACAGGAGAGAGTAGACTTGTTATAAATGAGTATCTTCCTTCAGGAGTTAAGCCAACACTTATTGTTGCAACTGAATCAGGACAGATAATAAAATATCAATTAGAGTCAAAAACAGCAGTATTCGTCAAAGACGGTAGTAGCGTAAAAACTGCAGATATTTTGGGCAGAACTCCAAAAGCAGCAGCAAAATCAAAAGATATCACCGGAGGTTTACCAAGAGTTAGTGAACTTTTTGAAGCAAGACGACCAAAAAATGCTACTGTAATTGCAGAGATTGACGGAACTATTAGATTTGGAAAACCACTTCGTGCAAAAGAGAGAATAATAATTGAAGCAGATGATGGTGCAACCGCAGAATACTTAGTACCAAAAAATACTCAAATTCATGTACATGCCGGAGAGTTTGTGCATGCCGGTGAAAAATTAACAGATGGTATTGTTTCTAGTCATGATATACTAAGAATTATGGGTGAAAAAGCACTGCACTATTATATAATTAGTGAAATACAAAAAGTGTATAGAAGACAAGGTGTTGCTATTAGTGATAAGCATATTGAAGTAATAGTTTCTCAAATGTTAAGACAAATAAAGATTATAGATAGTGGTGATACCAAGTTTATCGAAGGTGATTTAATAAGTAGAGCAAGATTTAGAGAAGAGAATGAATATATTATGGGAATGGGTGGAGAACCTGCTATTGCTGAGCCTATTTTGTTAGGAGTTACCAGGGCTGCTATTGGAAGCGATAGTGTTATATCTGCCGCATCATTTCAAGAAACTACGAAAGTTCTAACAGAAGCTAGCTTAGCAGCAAAAGTAGATCATTTAAAAGATTTAAAAGAAAATGTTATTCTTGGTCGTATGATTCCTGTCGGAACTGGTTTATATAAAGATAAAATTATTAAAATTGAAAATATCACTGAGGTAGAGGGTTAGTTTTAACCCTCTTTTAAGCTATTTTTAAATAAAATAGCAGGCTTCATTGCAGATTTAAGCTATTTTTAGATTATAATATTGCAATATGAAAAAATAAAGGAAAGAAAAGTGCCAACAATCAACCAATTGGTAAGAAAAGAAAGAAAAAAGGTGATTAAAAAATCAAAATCGCCTGCATTGGATAAATGTCCTCAAAGAAGGGGAGTTTGTACAAGAGTTTATACAACAACTCCAAAAAAACCTAACTCTGCTTTGAGAAAAGTAGCCAAAGTTAGATTAACTAGTGGCTTTGAAGTTATTAGTTATATTGGTGGTGAAGGTCATAATCTTCAAGAACACTCAATAGTTCTAGTAAGAGGCGGAAGAGTAAAGGATTTACCTGGTGTTAAGTATCATATCGTGCGTGGTGCATTAGATACTGCCGGAGTTGCAAACAGAACAGTTGCAAGAAGTAAATACGGTACTAAAAAACCAAAATAGAGTCCGAATTTTGTAGAGCTTTGCTCTTAGAAAAAATGACAGTCAAATAGGTGTGCGACCTTAAGGTTGTGCTTCAGTAGAGTGTGAATTTTATAGGAATTTACTTCCTATAAAAGATGACAGTAATAATAGTTAAATTTATCAAACAGGTGCTATCCGTTGAATGTAGGTAGCATTTGAGTAAAATTTAAAAATTTGAAGGAATTAAAATGAGAAGAAGAAGAGCCCAAGTTAGGGAAATACTCCCAGATCCAGTTTACAACAGTAAAATAATCACAAAATTTATAAATTCACTTATGCTAGATGGCAAAAAGAGTGTTGCTGCAAAAGTTTTTTATGGTGCTTTAGAGCTTGCTGAAAAAAGAAGCGACGATATGAAAGGTATTGATATTTTTAATTCTGCCATTGAAAATGTAAAGCCGGTTATGGAAGTAAAAAGCAGACGAGTCGGTGGAGCAACATACCAAGTGCCTATAGAAGTAAGACCTGTTAGACAACAAACACTTGCTCTTAGATGGTTGGTTTCATATGCCAGAAAAAGAAGCGAAAGAACTATGGTTGAAAGACTGGCAAATGAGCTTTTGGATGCGGCAAATTCAAGAGGTGCTACATTTAAAAAGAAAGAAGATACTTATAAAATGGCCGAAGCAAATAAAGCTTTCGCACACTACCGCTGGTAAAGGGAGATATTATGTCAAGAAAACATCCTATAAATATGGTTAGAAATATTGGAATTGCTGCGCATATTGATGCCGGCAAAACTACAACGACTTAAAGAATCCTTTACTATACTGGAATTTCACATAAGATTGGTGAAGTTCATGATGGTGCAGCTACAATGGACTGGATGGAGCAAGAAAAAGAGAGAGGTATTACGATTACAAGTGCCGCAACTACTTGTGAATGGGATAACCATCAAATAAATATTATAGACACTCCAGGCCATGTTGATTTTACTATCGAAGTTGAAAGAAGTATGAGAGTTCTTGATGGTGCTGTTGCGGTTTTTTGTGCAGTTGGCGGAGTTCAGCCACAAAGTGAAACTGTATGGAGACAAGCAAACAGATATAGAGTTCCAAGAATGGTATTTGTCAATAAAATGGACAGAGTAGGAGCTGATTTTTATGAAGTTGAACATCAAATAAAAGATAGATTAAAATCCAACCCTGTACCAATTCAAATACCAATCGGTGCAGAAGAAGATTTCAAAGGTGTTGTTGATTTAATCAAAATGAAAGCACTTGTCTGGGAAGATGAAGCAGCTATGGGATCACACTATGAAGTTGTTGATATTCCTGAAAATTTGGTTGAAAAAGCGCAAGAGTATAGAGAGCAAATGATTGAAGCAATTTCTGAAACAAGTGATGAATTACTTGAAAAGTATCTTGCTGGTGAGGAACTGAGCGAAGAAGAGATAAAAGCTGGTTTAAAAGCAGGCTGTTTAGCTATGACTTTAGTTCCAATGTTATGTGGAACTGCTTTTAAAAACAAAGGCGTTCAACCTCTGCTTGATGCAGTTGTTGATTATATGCCGGCTCCTACAGAAGTTGAGCCAATCAAAGGCGAATATGAAGATGGAAGCGAAACTATAGTTGAATCAACTGATGATGGTGAATTTGCAGCCCTTGCTTTTAAAATTATGACTGATCCATTTGTTGGACAATTAACATTTGTAAGAGTATATCGTGGATCTCTTGAGAGCGGAAGTTATACTTATAATACAACAAAAGATAAAAAAGAGCGTGTTGGAAGATTGCTTAAGATGCACTCAAACAAAAGAGAAGAGATAAAAAAACTTCATGCAGGTGAGATTGGAGCTGTTGTCGGACTAAAAGATACTTTGACAGGTGATACACTAGCCGGTGAAAAAGACAGAGTTATTTTAGAGAAGATGGATTTCCCGGATCCTGTTATTTCTGTTGCGGTCGAGCCAAAAACTAAAGCTGATCAAGAAAAAATGGGTATAGCTTTGCAAAAATTAGCTCAAGAAGATCCTAGTTTTAGAGTTGAAACTGACGAAGAGAGTGGACAAACTATCATATCAGGAATGGGTGAACTTCATCTAGAAATTTTGGTTGATAGAATGCTTAGAGAATTTAAAGTTGATGCTGAAGTCGGACAGCCACAAGTTGCATATAGAGAAACTATCAAAAAAGAAGTTGAGCAAGAACACAAATATGCTAAGCAATCTGGTGGTCGTGGACAATATGGACATGTATATATTAGACTTACTCCGCTTAAACCAGGTGAAGGTTATGAATTCGTAAATGATATTAAAGGCGGTTCAATTCCTAGAGAATTTATACCGGCAGTTGATAAAGGTCTAAAAGAAGCTATGCAAGGCGGTGTTTTGGCAGGATACCCTGTTGAAGATGTAAAAGTTACACTTTATGACGGAAGTTATCACGATGTCGATTCATCTGAGATGGCATTTAAACTTGCTGCTTCTATGGCTTTTAAAGAGGGTGCTAGAAAAGCAGACGCTATCATATTAGAGCCTATGATGAAAGTCGAAGTTGAAACCCCTGAAGATTTTATGGGCGATGTAATTGGAGATTTAAACAGAAGAAGAGGTCAAGTAAGCTCAATGAGTGACAGAAGTGGTCATAAGATAGTAGATGCTTTCTGTCCATTGTCTGAGATGTTTGGTTACTCAACAGACTTAAGAAGTCAAACACAAGGAAGAGCATCATACTCTATGGAATTTGATCATTATGCAGAAGTTCCTAAAAATGTTGCTGAAGAGATTATCAAAAAACGAAACGCTTAATATATAAGCACAGAGGCTAGATTTTGTATAAGCATTATCTAGCCTTTTTTCTTGTGTCCTAGTAGCTCAGCAGGATAGAGCACTTGATTCCTAATCAAGAGGCCACAGGTTCGAATCCTGTCTAGGACACCACTTATTACCTCCATTTTTATTAATTTTTTTGCTATAATGTAAATAATCAATTTTAAGGATAATTTTGAAGTTTCTAAAAATACTAATTATTATATTGTTTGTGCCATTTTTTATATATGCAGGAGACATAAATAGTACTCTTATTGACGCAAATCAGACGGTATATAAAAATCTTTTAAAAAAAATATCTAAAAAAAATAGTAAAAATGATGATTTGTTGCTTCAAAAAATTTTATTGGAAAAACTTGTAAGTATAAATACCAATATTGCCAAAAAATTACCCATAGTGCCTAGCCCAAAAAATTCTGAAGAGTATAAAATTTTATTCGATAAGTTTATACACAATGCTATAAACAATGGTATATTAGCAAATAAGATTAAACAAACGAGAGAAAAGATAAGAACTCTCGAAGAAGAGATAAAAAGTAGTAAAAATAACGATATTTCTCTTTTCACACTTCAATTGCAAGATACTTTTTACAATAAAACAAGTCTCTTGTATAAAAAAGAGATGAATATTTTAACCAAAAGTATAAACTCAATCTCATATATTCTTAATAAAAGTGTAAAAAATATAAAATTTGATAAAAAAGTTTTTAATAAAAATATAAAATTCTTTCAGTTAAATGCCAATAAGTTGAAAAATGAAATCAGTGAATTGCAGGTTGAAAAAGAGAGATTGTTGCTTCTTGATAGTTCTAGTAGTAAAATTAAAAAGATCAATGATAAAATTGATACTAGAATAAAAGAATACAATGAATTTATAAGGAAAGCTGTTGTTTCTAATTTTTTAAAATTTTCTAATGAACTTGGAAAGAAGGATAAAAAAGCACTCAAAACTCAAAAGGAGATTTTGAAATTTGTTCATATGCTAAAATATGCTGATACGATAAATAAGCAGATTTCGCCTTTATTAACTACGATGGCAAAGCATTATTTAGGTACTATAAATGTTATTGCTAATTCAACTATGTATGGCTTTAAAAATATATTAAGCTCTTTTTGGTCAATTGTCACTAAGTCATTGTTTGAAATAAATGGTAGTCCTATCAGTATAATGAAGATGATTATATCAATTTTTATTTTTATTATAGGATTTTTTATAGGCGGGTTTTATAAAGTAAATATTAAAAAAATTACACAAAATATCAGCTCAATAAATAAAACTACGAGAAATATTTTTTCAAATCTTGGCTATTATATTATCATTTTTTTGGCTTTTATTTTTGCATTAAATGTTTTAGGGATTAATCTTTCTTCTTTAGGTCTAGTGGCAGGTGCTCTTTCTGTTGGTATTGGTTTTGGTTTGCAAAATATAGTTTTAAATTTTATATCTGGTATTATATTGATGTTTGAAAGAAGCATTAAAATTGGAGATTATATTGAACTTTCAGAGGACTTAAGAGGTCGTGTAACAGATATAAATATGCGTTCAACCACTATAAATACAAATTCAAATATTGATATAATCGTGCCAAATGAAAATTTTATAAAAAACAATGTGATTAATTGGACAATGAATGACAATATCAGACGCTTTCAGGTTCCTTTCGGTGTTTCTTACGGAACAAAACCGGAATTGGTAGAAAAAGTTATTAAAGAGGCTCTAAAAAAAAGTGGTTTCACAGACATAGTTAATACCCCTAGCAGATTCAGTAGAATTATTATGACAGGAATGGGAAGCAGCAGCGTTGATTTTGATCTTTTTGTGTGGATAAAAGGTCCGGAAACACTTTATCCTAAAAGAACCATTTCAAGATTTTTGATTTTAATATACAATGCATTATATGAAAATAAAATTGAGATACCATTCCCACAACAAGATCTTCATATTAGAAGCATTGATAAAAGTGTAAAATTTTTTATAAAAGATGAATAACAAGAACAGTTAATAATCTCTTACGACTTTGTATGTCGGATTATCTATCTCGTGTGTACAGTATTTCCCGGCATTTTTTAGAGCATCTATGCAGTCATCACTTAAGTGTCTTAATTTTAAATTTTTATTGAGTTGTGTATATTTTTTAGTTAATTTATCTATCGCTTCTACTCCACTTGAATCCATCACTCTTGTGTTACTAAAATCTATAACAACTTTTTGAGGATCATTTTGCACATCAAATATATCATTTGTAAACTGCACAGCCGATCCAAAAAATAACGGTCCGTTTATCTCGTAAACTTTAGTGCCGTCATCCTCTACATGTACTCTTTTTGAAATTCGTGCTTGTTGATATGCGAAAACCAAAGCAGAGATGATAACGCCTGCTATTACTGCGAGAGCTAAATCAAAAAATATAGTTATTATAGTTACTGTCAGTAAAATAAAAGCATCGGTTTTGTGCATTTTTTTAAGTCTGCTAACACTTGCCCATTCAAAAGTTTCAATTGAAACCATAAACATAATACCTACTAAAACTGCAATCGGAATAATTCCAATAATATCTGATATTGAAACTACAAAGGTGATTAGCAAAATAGCAGCGGTTGCACTCGAAAGTCTAGTAAGTCCCCCGGAAGTAAAGTTGATGATAGATTGACCAATCATGGCACATCCTGCCATCCCTCCAAAAAAGCCACAGGTTGTATTTCCTATTCCTTGTGCTATGCACTCTTTGTTTCCACTTCCTCGTTTACCACTCATTTCATCGAGAACAGAGAGTGTCAAAAGAGACTCTATAAGACCGACAAGAGCCAATATGATTGAGTATGGTAAGATAATTTTCAGTATTTCAAAATTAAAGGGTGCATTTGGAATAGAAAATTTTGGTAAACTTCCACTAATATTTCCTAAATCAGATACAGTTTTTGTATCGAATCCCGAAAAATAAGCAATAACAGTTAATAACACAATAGAAACTAGACCAGCAGGAACAGCCTTTGTGTATTTTGGTAAAAAATACATAATAAGCATAGTGGCCGCAACCAATATATACATCATATAATCCGCATTTTTAAAAAATTGAAATTGACTCATGGCTATAACGATTGCCAATCCGTTTACAAAACCATAAATAGCCGGTTGTGGAACAAATCTGATAAATTTGCCAAGTTTTGCTAATCCTATTGTTATCTGTATGAGTCCCGTTAGAATCGTAGCCCATAAAACATATTGTAAGCCATGACTTGAAGCCAATGAAACCATAACGACCACCATAGATCCGGTAGCCCCACTGATCATACCAGGTTTTCCGCCTATCAAGGCGGTAATTAGACCTAATATAAAAGCAGTATATAGTCCGACTAACGGACTAAAGCCTGCAACCAATGCAAAGGCGATAGCTTCAGGCACAAGAGCAACTGCCACGACAATACCGGATAAAATATCATTTTTGGTATTTGTCGTATCATAATTTTTTAGAGTGAACATATATTTCCTAGGAGTAATAAAAATAATTTAAGTAGTATTTTTTTGAATTGTGCATTATAGCCCATATATTATTAATGGGCTATAAAATGGTGGCTAAAACAGTGAGTTTAGCATCTCTTTTGCTTCGTTTTGTATCATTTTTAAGTGATCTTCGCCCAAAAAGCTTTCAGCATAGATTTTATATATATTTTCAGTCCCAGATGGTCTCACTGCAAACCAGCCATTTTTAGCTACGACTTTTAAGCCACCTATTTTGGCACCGTTTCCGCTGGCTCGCGTTAAAATCTCTTCTATTTTTTCACCTGCTAATTTTTTGCTTTTTAAATCAGATGGAGATAAGTTTTTTAAAATCTCTTTTTGCTTTATGGTAGCTGGAACATCAATTCTTCCATATATTGGTTTACCAAATTTTTTTGTTAAGTCCTCATAATGTTGGCTCGGGTTTTTCCCGGTTGTGGCGCATATTTCAGCAGCTAGTAGAGCCATTATGATGCCATCTTTATCTGTGGTCCATACGGTTCCGTCCTTTCTCAGAAAGCTGGCTCCCGCACTCTCTTCGCCACCAAAAGCTAATTTGCCATTATATAAGCCATCTACAAACCATTTGAAGCCTACAGGAACTTCTATTACTTTTTTGTTTAAGCTTTTAGCAACCCTGTCTATCATAGATGAGCTGACTAGAGTTTTACCTATACTTAGATTTTTATCCCATAAAGGTCTGTTTTGGACAAGATACCAAATAGCGACACTCAAGTAATGATTTGGATTCATAAGTACTCCGGTTGGAGTTACTATTCCATGCCTGTCAAAATCCGTATCATTTCCAAAAGCGATATCAAAATTATCTTTTAATTCTACCAGTCCACTCATGGCATAAGGTGAAGAGCAGTCCATTCTGATTTTTCCGTCATGATCACAATGCATAAATGAAAATGTACTGTCAACATAATCATGGAAACAAGTGATATCCAAATCATACGACTCTTTTATCGCTTTATAATACTCCATTCCGGCGCCACCTAGTGAATCAGCGGCGATTTTTAGATTTGCTTTTTTTATTGCTTCCATATCTATCACATTTACTAAATCTTTTACATAAGGAGTGACATAATCATACTCTTCTATGCAATCAAGTTTAAGAGCATCGTCGAGATCTATATATTTTACATCTTTTAAATCATTTGCTAAAAGATTATTGGCGCGCTCTTGTATCCAGTCAGTCACATCAGTATCTGCAGGTCCTCCGTTTGTACAATTATATTTAAAACCACCATCGCTTGGCGGATTGTGTGAGGGAGTTATGACTATACCATCGCATAGTGGTTTGCCTTTCTTGTTGTGTGTAAGTATCGCATGTGATATAACAGGAGTTGGTGTATATCCATGGTTCTTAGCAATCTTTACATGTACACCATTTGCCGCAAGCACTCTAAGTGCAGTAAGCTCAGCAGGAAAAGATAGGGCATGAGTATCTTTACCCATAAAAAGTGTACCTTTTATTCCTCTGCTTTTTCTATAATCACAAACTGCTTGAGTTGCACATAAAATATGATTTTTATTAAAGCTTTTTAGTTTTGATGAGCCTCTGTGCCCTGATGTTCCAAAAGAGATTTTTTCACTATCTATATTAGCATTTGGAGTTAATAAAAAATAGTCTGAAATCAAAGATGGGATATTTTCCAAGTTTTCTTTTTTCGGGAGTTTTCCAGCTCCGGGATGAGTTTTCATTTGTTACCCCTTTTTATGATGAATTTCTAGTTAAATTATATCTTATTTACCTGTTTTAAACTCAAAAGTAGCACCGATACTTTTTGTAGGTTTATTTGCTATTATATTTACATTCCAAATCATATTTCCAACTATACATGTAGGGAGTGTTATTTTCCCTTTATAAGTATTTTTTGCAGTTTTGTTGAGAGATTTTTCTATCAATCCCATGTTCATATTTGTAGCATATACTTTTAAATTTAAATTATCAAGGTTTATATTTTTGGTTTTTACAACAAGCTCTATTGGTTTCATAAGTGGAATAGGGCGTGGATTTATAGATAGAGTTACCCGACTTCCATCTTCTAAAACAACACTGCAAGCTTCCTTTTGCAAATCACAATTTTTATTTTGCTTTATAAAATTTGTGTTTCCGACATACCATCTGTATATATCACTTGAGCTAATCAAAAAATAAGCACAAACCAAGCAAAGTATTAATATCTCTATAATCAAGAACATTAAAAATTTTTTTGTTTTCATTTTGTTAGTTTAGCACTTGATGTTTAAATACATGTTAAATTTAAACCTAGCCAATATAAAATTTTATTAAAAAATAGACAGCTAACTTAAAGTTTTAGCTAGATAAAATAGCAGAAACAAAATAAGGTATTGTATTTATGGCGACGATTACAGTTGACGGCAAAGAGATATATGCAAAAGATGGTTCTGTACTAATAGAAGAACTGTTGGCAAATGATATTAATATCCCCCATTTTTGTTATCATCCGGCTCTTGGTAAAGATGGAAATTGTAGAATGTGTATGGTTGAAATCGAGGGCAAAAAGAGACCTCAAATCGCCTGTGATACGCCTGTAAGTGATGGTATGATTATAAGAACAAAAGGTGAAAATATAAATCGCGTAAAGCGACAAATCCTGGAACTCGAGCTTATAAATCATCCGATTGATTGCCCTATTTGTGACCAAGCCGGTGAGTGTTCACTGCAAAATTACTATATGGATGTCGGTTTGTATGATAGCAGACTAGATACTCCTAAAAATAAAAAAAGAAAGCATACTGATTTGGGTGCTAATGTTATGCTCGACCAAGATAGATGTGTTTTATGCACAAGATGTGTCAGATTTACTAAAAATATCACAAAAACACATGAATTAGGTGTGGTTGTTAGAAATGACCACTCTTATATATCTACATTTCCCGGAACCAAGCTTTCCAATCCTTATGCGATGAATGTTATAGATTTGTGTCCGGTTGGAGCATTGACGAGTAAGGATTTTAGATTCAAACAAAGAGTTTGGTTTTTAAAGCCCGAAGTTGCGATTTGCGATGGTTGCTCAAGAGGTTGTTCGATTAATGTTGATCATAATAGAGAGAAATATAAAGATGACATTGTATATAGATATAGACCAAAGTATAACAAAGAAGTAAATGGCTACTTTATCTGTGATTATGGCAGACTCAGTTATAAAAAAGAAAATGACAACAGATTGAAAAATGCTTACATAAGAGGGATGGAGAGTGAATTTGAATATGCTATTTTAAAGCTAGAAAGGCTATTGAAAAGGTATAATTCGAAAACACTACTTTTGATATCGCCAAATCTTAGCTTAGAAGAGATATATAGACTCAAAAAATTAGCTCAAAAAATAGATGCGCAAATTAACGGATTTGATGAAAATTTTGATGAAAATTTTGGGGATGATTTTTTGAGAAAAAGCGATAAAACCCCAAATAGAAAAAGCATAGAGTTATTGAATATAAAAAATACAAAAGAAGATTTGCAAGAACAGATAAAAAACAAAGAGTTTGTTTTGTTTATTGGAAGAGAAGATATGCAAACAGTAGAAAATTTAGATTTTGATGGTTCTATCGGGGTGATGACTTATAAAGATTTTAAAGAAAAAAATAAGCCGGATATCGTTGTACCAATCGTTTCACATACGGGGAGAGCTGGGACTTTTATAAATTGTGATGGTTTTGTACAGTTTAGTTCTTGTGAGATAAAACGGGATATGCAATCTGTAAAAATACTAGATTTTCTAGAAATTATTTTAAATGACGGAGTTACCGAGTGTGAAAAGGTGTGGAGTAGTGGCTTAAATAAGGAAGAATTTCTAAATAGTATTTCACTCTCTATGATAAAATCCAAAAGTATTAAAATTGAGATAAAATGAATATAGTGCTAGTTGTCGTAATAGTTGTAAATATTATAATAGCACTGCTATTCTCTCTAGGTGCTGCACCAATCTTGGTTTGGATTGAAAGAAGAGTTGCCGGATTTATACAAGATAGACTCGGTCCAAATAGATGCAATATCGGTGGAATTCGTCTAGGCGGACTTATACAATCATTTGCAGATATGTTAAAACTAGTATTTAAAGAAGATTTTAGAGCAGGAGCAATAAAAGAAAAACTTGTCTTTGTTATCGCCCCTGTTATCGTGTTTGCTTCAGCATTTTTATCTTATATGGTTATGCCTTTTGCAGACAATCTTAAAATAGGCTCGCAAACTTTTGTCATGCAAGGTTTGCCTATAGATTTAGGAGTGCTTTGGTTTTTGGCATTTGCAGGGTTGAGCGTTTATGGTATTATTTTAGGAGGTTGGGCAAGTAACAATAAATACTCACTTCTAGGTTCCATTAGAGCGGGAGCTCAAGTTATCAGCTATGAGGCTTCTATGACCTTGGCTCTTATATCTTTATTGATTACTTATGGTTCAATCAATCTTGTTGACATTGTTAATTTTCAAGGTAAATTACTTTTTGGTTTTATTCCTGCATGGGGAATTTTTATGCAGCCGCTTGCTGCTATTATTTTTATCATAACCTCTTTTGCTGAAGCAAATAGAACTCCATTTGATATAGCCGAAGGCGAAAGCGAAATAGTTGGAGGGTACCATACAGAATATAGTGCGATGAAGTTTGGACTGTTTTTTGTGGGAGAATATGTAGCGATGAGTGCATCAAGCGCTCTTATCGTCACACTTTTTTTTGGAGGGTATAACCTGCCGTGGTTGGGAACCGATACATTAAAAGAAAATTTTAGCATTGTTATGTGGGCAATCTTAATTATTCTTCCAATCTTGAGTTTTATGTTTGGCAGGTGGATTCTTAAAAACAATATTTGGCCAAAAGCCGGTGATAAAAGAAATAGTGAAAGCAAATGGCTCATAAGAGCATTATTGCTCATAAATATCGTAGTTATAGTGGTACTAGGTTATTTTCTTTTGGCTGGAATTGGAGCAACAACCACAAATATCGCAGTTGCGATTATACAAATTGCTACATTTGCTATAAAACTTTTATTGATGAATTTTGTTTTTGTATGGGTTAGGTGGACACTGCCTAGATTTAGATATGACCAACTTCAAAACTTAGGATGGAAGATTCTTTTGCCTTTGTCTATCGCAAATATCTTTGTAACTGCTCTTGTAGTTGTTGGGTTTGGAGTCTGATATGGGGATTAAAATCGTACCAAGATATGGAAACACTCTTAAAGATAAATTATACTTGCCGGCAATATTTGGAGGAATGAAAACAACAATTTCTCATTTTACAAAAAATTTAAGAGATACGACAAATATTAAAACACAGTGCTATCCCGAAGTAGGTCCGATAGACATAACCGACAGATATAGAGGAGTGCACAGATTAACGCACAGAGAAGATGACAGTGTGAGATGTGTTGCTTGTTTTATGTGTTCTACCGCATGCCCTGCTGAATGTATATTTATAGAGGCTACGCAGAGAAAAGATGGTGTAGATGAAAAAATGCCAAAAAAATTTGAAATTGATTTGCTAGAGTGTGTATTTTGCGGAGGATGTGTAGAGGCTTGTCCTTGCGATGCCATAAGGATGGATACTGGAATCTTTACTTTTATTGCCCAAAAGAGAGAGGATTTTGTGTTGAACAAAGAACAACTCTTGGCAAATAAATCTTTAGGGGAAGAGAAATGATAGATAGTCTATTTTTAATTTTATCTCTCTTTGCACTCTTAGGTGCAATTGGTATGATTTCTCTGGAAAATACCATGCACAGTGCACTTAGTTTTGTGGTTTCTATCATGTCAATAGCCGGATTATATGCTCTTCTTAATGCTTCGTTTTTATTTATGGTGCAGATTATTGTTTATGCTGGAGCGATAATAGTGCTTATACTTTTTATGATAATGTTTTTGAATATAAGACAAGAGCATGCACCAAAAGAACCAAATAAATTTCCGACAATGCTAGTTGTTGCGATAGTGTTGATTCCTGTTAATTATCTAATATTTGAGGCTTTTTCAAAAATGCCACATATCGAAGATTTTAGTGTAAAGATAGATGGATTTGGAGATATTAAGATGCTGGGAGTAGAGCTTTTTAATAGATGGCTTCTTCCTTTTGAAGCGATATCTATACTACTTTTGGTGGCATTAATCGGCTCGGTTGTATTGGCTAGAAAAAAGGAGAGAGAATGATCGAAGCTTCTTTTATGTCTTATATAGCACTGGCTTTAGTACTTTTTAGCTTAGGGATTATAGGATTGATAAGCAGGAAAAACATATTTATAATATATATGTCCCTTGAGCTTATGCTAAATGCAATAAATCTTATGTTGGTTACTTTGAGTAAATATTTTGGATCAATGGATGGGCAAATTATCGCGATGATGGTTATAGCAATAGCAGCATCTGAAGCAGTTATATTTTTATCTCTGATAGTTGCCATGTATAGATTAAAAAAATCTGTAAATATTGATGATTTTGATACTTTAAAACAAAAGGGTACACTATGAATAGTTTTTTCTTGGCATGGATAGTATTAGTGCCTTTTATAAGTTCTATTTTATTAGGTAGTATGTACTTATACTCTATCAGTGTTAAAAAGATTCCCAATAGTGTTTTTACTTTTTTAGCAGTTTTGTCTCCGTTAATAAGTTTTATTTTAGGAGTTTTGTTTTTTATCGGTTTGGAAAATGGAGCTAGTGACTATATATATGAGCCTTATACCTGGCTTCAAGTCAATGGTTATATCATAAGTATGGGCTTTTTAGGAGATAGACTTTCGATATTTATGGTACTTTTTATTACCTTTATCGGCTTGATGATACACATATATGCGACGGGATACATGAAAGGTGATGAGGGATATGGTAAATTTTTCTCATATTTTAACCTTTTTATAGCATCAATGTTATTGCTAGTATTAGCAAACAGCCCAATTATCATGTTTATAGGATGGGAAGGGGTAGGGTTATGTTCTTATCTTTTGATAGGTTTTTATTTTACAGAGCCACTCAATGTTGTAGCTGGAAACAAGGCCTTTATAGTAAACAGAGTCGGTGATTTAGGTTTTTTAATCGGACTTATATTTCTTTTCTTTTATGTTGGAAAGCTAGGTTTTGATTATGGTGCTTTGGAAGAATATGTATCCATAGTGCCAAATCATATACTAACGATAATAGGCATTGCGCTGTTTGTAGGAGCTATGGGAAAATCGGCCCAAATCCCTCTATATGTTTGGTTGCCGGATGCGATGGCAGGACCAACTCCTGTCTCAGCTTTGATTCATGCAGCTACCATGGTAACAGCCGGTGTTTATATGGTGGCAAGATTTCATTTCCTATATGATTTGATTCCGAATGTCGGACTTTTTATAGCATACATCGGAGCATTTTCTGCTCTTTTTGCAGCTGTGATAGCCATGAAGCAGACCGATATCAAAAAAATTCTCGCCTACTCCACTATTTCACAGTTGGGTTATATGTTTATAGCAGTTGGCCTTGGTTTTTATTCGACCGGGCTTTTTCATGTCTTTACACATGCGTTTTTTAAAGCACTTTTATTTATGGGAGCAGGAGCTGTCATAATAGCCTTGCATCACGAGCAAAATATATTTAAAATGGGTGGGCTTAGAAAAAAATTACCATTAGTTTATACTGTTATGCTCATAGCAACATTATCTATCAGCGGGATACCTCCTTTTTCAGGATTTTTCAGTAAAGATGAGATTTTGCTCAAAGCTTACAGTCATCATGAATATTTGATATATGCTATAGGTCTGTTTACTGCAGCTCTTACCGCTTATTATATGTTTAGGCTGTTTTTTGTTACTTTTTATGGTAAAAATTACAAAGAACACCATATGCAATCTATATCATGGAGCATAAAAGCCCCTCTTGTAGTTTTGGCTTTTGGAGCAGCATTTGCTGGTTTTATGGGTTTACCGGATGTTTTTGGCGGAGAAAATCTTATAGACGGTTGGCTTAATATGTGGAGTGGCAAAGCTCTACATGTAGAGTATTCTGTGGAGTATATACTTATGGCTATTAGTGTAATAGCCGGACTTTTGGGCATATTGGTTTCATTTTTAAAATTTTATAGATATGATTTTAATCAGAAAATTCAAGAGAGCGGGGTTGTATATAATAAATTTTATATTGACGAAATCTATAATTTTTTATTTGTGAGAAGTTTGCAAAAATTAAGTGTATTTATATCTGTAGTTGTAGATGATGGAATTATTGATAAAACAGTTATGTCTTTGTCAAATGGATTCATAAATCTAGGTAGAATTATAGGCAGAATGCAATGTGCAAATACAAGAGCTTATGCTTTTTTTATGCTAGTAGGACTTAGCTCCTTTAGCCTTTATTTAATATTGAAACTAGGATAGTATTTATGGATATAGGACTTTTATCTTTTATAATTTTTTTACCGCTTATAGTATCTTTTGTTTTATTGGTGCTTCCTGTTGGCATGAAGACTACAAGAAACATAGCTTTTGCAACTACAATTGTTGTTTTTTTGTTATCTTTAAGTATATTTTTTAATTTTCAGCTTACTGATTATATGCAGTTTCGAGAGTTTCATCCTTGGATTACAAGTTATGGTATATATTATAGTTTAGGAGTGGACGGCTTTTCAATGATAATTTTAATGCTGATTACCACTCTTATTCCTCTGGGCTATATCTTTTTATGGAAAACTAAAAAGGCAAAAGGATATTGGGCTAGTATGCTTTTGATTCAGACTGGTGTTACAGGTGCTCTTTTATCTCTCGACTTGATATTGTTTTATTTTTTCTGGGAATCTATGTTGTTGCCCGTTTTTATGATTATTGGTATTTACGGAACTGGAGATAGGATTTTTTCAACATTAAAAATTACTATTTATACTATTATGGGTTCACTATTTATGCTTGTTTCTATTTTGTATTTAGGGGTAGCATTTTATAATGAGTTTGGAGTCTGGAGTTTTCAGCTTAGTGATTTGGTTCAAATCACAACTCTTTCGAATATTCAAAGAACATTCCTCTTTTTTGGTTTTATGATAGCATTTGCAATAAAAATTCCTATTTTTCCTTTTCATACTTGGCTTATGCAAACATATTCAAATTCTCCTACGGGTGGCGTTTTTATACTCTCAGCCATCATGGCAAAATTAGGAATTTATGGGATAGTCAGATTTGTTTTGCCTCTGTTTCCACACCAATATGTAGAATTTGCACCTTATTTTGTAGGATTAGGTGTTTTTGGTCTTATATATTTTGGAATTGCTGCATTGATGCAGCAAAATATAAAAAGAATGTTTGCGTACTCTTCTGCATCTCACCTGGCTTTTATAACGGCTGGAATATTTTCTTTGAATATCTACGGAATGACGGGGGCTGCTTTTTTGATTGTAGCTCATGCTATGGCAACAGGCGGGCTCTTTTTACTAGTAGGTACGATAGAACATGATTTGGGTATAAGATCGATTTCCGGGCTGGGAGGTATTGCTAAAAAAGCTCCTTTTCTGACAGTTGCATTTGCTTTGATGCTTTTTAGTATAGTAGGACTTCCCGGAACAAATGGATTTGTTTCGGAACTTCTTATCGTGATGGGACTTTTCCAATATAATCAATACATAGGAATTATTTCTGCTTCAACGGTTTTGGTGGCTGCTAGTTTTATGTTTTGGTTGTTTCAAAGAGCTATACTTGTTAAGACGGATAACGATGTGAGTAAAATGAAAGATTTGGATAAAAAAGAGATTGTCGGTATTTTTTCTTTGGCAGCAGTTATTATGGCTATGGGTATTTATCCTCATTGGTTTTTATATAAGATAGCACCGACTATACAGCACTATCTAGTCGATATATTGAAAGTGGGAGTAGCCTCATGAAATATGATGATATAATCTATCTTTTGCCACTTTTATCAGTTGGTATCGGAGCTATTGTCTTGATGATGCTTAGTCCAATCAAAAGTTTTAGTATAAATAGACTCTCTTGGGTTGCTTTCTCGTTTTTAATTATAGCATTGCTATCAAATACCTTAAACTTTGGCATGGTCTATTCTGTAACCCCATTTTCCGGCATTTTTTCTTCTATGATTGTTGTAGATACATTTGCAGGATATTTTAGCTCTATTATAATAGCAGGTGGAATTGTAACTGTGTGGGTAGGAACTCATTACTTTGAAAAATCAAATATGCTAAGGGGCGAAGTTTTTTCTTTGCTTCTTTTTTCAGTCTTCGGGATGATATTGCTTGTTGAATCAAGAGAGCTTTTTACTACTTTTATAGCTTTGGAAATTGCTTCAATTTCTTTGTACTCTTTGATCGGCTTTCAAAAAACCAATATTAGAAGAGTAGAAGGCAGTTTCAGGTATTTGATATTAGGTTCTTTTGCAGGAATTATGTTTTTATTGGGAATAGTTCTTATTTATGCCGGAACTAGAAGTACAAATATGATTGATATTGCAAAATATTTAACAACCCATAGTAGCCAAGATATGACATTGGTTATGGCAGGTGGAACTCTGATATTGATAACATTTTTATTTAAAATTGCGGCTTTTCCATTTCAAAATTGGTCTATGGATGTCTATGAGTCTGCACCTTTGCCAATAACTGCATTTATGGCTTCTACTTTTAAGGTTGCAATTTTTGGTTTTATACTTAGATTTGTTTTGATAGATTTTCATGAATTGAAAAATATATGGAGTGATATTCTTTTTTATATAGCAATTTTAACTATGCTTTATGGAAGTTTTTTAGCAGTTTTTCAAACTAGCCTAAAAAGAATGTTGGCAGCTTCAAGTATTGTACATACCGGATATTTACTCATCGCATTTGTATCAATCAACAGTTTAGGTGAAAGTGCATCAACTTCTATTATCTTCTACTTAATCGCATACTTTTTATCTTCTATGGGAGCTTTCGGTATGCTTTCATACATAGCTTCAGACGACCATCTGAGAGTCACTTATGAAGACTTTAGAGGATTTTCACATGTAAGACCTTATATGGCTGCTATGATGAGTATATTTATGTTATCTTTGGCAGGTATTCCGTCAACTATCGGTTTTATAGGTAAATTTTATATATTTGTAGGAGCCATAGAATCAGGATATACATCTTTGGCTGTTATAGGAATATTGGCAACATTTATATCTGTTTATTATTATTTTAAGCTTATAGCTCTGATGTATTTTTACCCAAGTCCGGAAATGAAAGGTGAAATTCCACCGCTAAAAGGAATACCGCCATTAGTTATAGCTTTGATGGCAGTTCTAATCATTTGGGGCGGAATAGGAAATACCCTAATCTCATATTTCCCTGGAATTGACTTTTTGATAGATACGGCAAAATTAGCTTATCAATCTTTGTTTATGTAGGCTTTATTATTTTACCAAAGAGTAAAATTCATCTTTAAATTTACCTATGTAGCTGTCTATGATATAAGCAACCGAAGGTGCAAAGACGCAAATTGTTTTTCCATTTAGTATGAAACTCAAACTCAATAGAGTATCTAAATCTTTTTTTGTTCCATGTCCATCTAAAATTTTCCCCATCAGTTTATCACTCCAGCCGACTCCCTCTCGACAAGGGGTGCATTGACCGCAACTTTCGTGATGATAAAATTCAAAGAGATTTTTAACAACATCTGGCATAAATACACTCTCGTCCATCAGTATCATTCCGCCTGTTCCAAGGCTAGAGCCATGTGCCTTCAGAGATTCATAATCTAGTGTTATTCCTTCTATCTCGTCAGCTCTTAATACCGGCACGGAAGAGCCTCCGGGTATAATAGCCTTTAGCTTTTTGCCGTTTTTAATACCTCTACCGATTCTTTCTATAAATTCGCTCATGCTTTCACCAAATTGTATCTCATAAATACCAGGTTTTTCCACATGTCCACTCATCCCAAAAAGCATAGTCCCGGGACTTTTTTCTGTACCAAATTCCCTATAGGCTTTAAAGCCATTTTCAACTATATAAGGGACGCTTGCTATTGTTTCTACATTATTTACAACTGCCGGGCATCCAAAAAACCATTCGGGCTCTTTTTGTTGAGGTTTAAGTCTAGGGTGTCCTCGTTTGCCTTCAAGTGATTCGACAAGAGCACTTTTTTCACCGCATATATAAGCCCCCGCACCTCTGTGAAGTGTGATATCAAGCTTGTAGTCATATCCTAAAACACTCTCTCCGATGATTCCTGCCTTGTAAGCTTCATCTATGGCAATTTGAAGTCTTTTTGCCCAAAAAACATATTCTCCTCTTATATAGATGTAAGCGTGATGGGCATGCAAAGCATAACTCGAACAGATAATGCCTTCGAGTAAAAGGTGAGGGTCGTACTCCAAAATTTGCCTGTCTTTGAAAGTTCCAGGCTCACTTTCATCTGCATTTACTATAAGATATGTTGGCTTTTTGCTCGGATTTGGTACTAATTTCCATTTGCCACCAGTCGCTGCTCCCCCACCACCTTTCCCTCTTAAGCCACTTTTATCAACTTCATTCAAGACATCTTCGCAACTCATACTGAAGAGTTTTTCCAAAGATGAGTATCTTCCATTTTGCCTTGCAACTTGTAGTACATGTGAGTCTTTTATATTAAAGTTTCTACTCTCAATTTTTTTAATCATTTTAAACCATCCAGAATTTCATCTATCATTTGAGGAGTAGTATTTTGGATATAGTCTTCATTGATACACACGCAAGGTGCTGTTCCGCAAGAGCCCAAACACTCTACTTCCGTGATGGTAAACTTCATATCTTTTGTACTTTCTCCTGCTTTTATACCAAGACGGTTTTCTATATGTTTTTTTATATCTTCACTTCCTCTGAGTTTGCAAGAAAGTGTTTTGCATACTTGAATATTATATTTCCCTATTGGCTGAAGATGAAACATGGTGTAAAAAGAAGCGACGGAATAGATATCCATGGGGCTTGTATCTAATTTTTTTGCTAAAAACTTCATGGCATCTTCACAAATCCATCCATCTTGATATTGTATCATCCACAGTGCTGGTAGAGCAAGTGAGTTTTTCTTCGGATATCTTTTTAATAAATCTTGAAATTTATTTTCATTTTCTGCGTTAAATTGCCAACTCATCTGTCTAGCTCTCCTGCTATTATATTTAAACTGCCAAGGTCAAGGACTGCGTCGGCTATCATCTCTCCTTCAATCATATCGCCAAGTGCACTCATAGCATAAAAACAAGGGGGTCTTACTTTTACTTTGTATGGTGTTCCACTTCCGTCACTGATGATATAAAAACCAAGTTCCCCGTTTGCTGCTTCAATAGATCTATAATATTCTCCCTTAGGCACTTTTACGCCTTCCATGACGAGTTTAAACTGATTCATTAAACCTTCTATGTTGCTATAAACATTTTGTTTTTTTGGAAAAGAAATTGCATGGTTTGAGACATTTATTTCGCCATCTGGCAATTTTTTCATGGCTTGATTTATAATTTTTATACTTTGTCTTATCTCTTCAAATCTGACCATCATTCTATCATATACATCACCAACACTTCCAAGAGCTACATCAAAATCAAATGTATCATAAAAGTAGTAAGGATTATTTTTTCTGACATCATAATTAACACCGCTTGCTCTTAGGTTTGGACCACTAAATCCTCTATTTATCGCATCATCACCTGAAACTATGCCTATATTTTGGGACCTATCTTGAAAGATTCTATTGTGTTCTATCAGACTGAGCGAATCATCCATGCCCTTTTCAACATCTTTTATGCACTCTTTTAAATCTTCTTCAAAACCATCATATAAATCATGAGTCATACCGCCAATGCGCATGTAAGAATTTGTAAGTCTAGCACCAGTTAGTTTCGAGAGAAGCGTGTAAGCAGTCTCTCTAGGATTATAAAGATACCAATAGTTTGTCAAAGCTCCCATATCAACCAAATTTGCTGCCAAACAGACAAGATGGTCGATAATCCTTGATAATTCTCCGATGATTACTCTTATAAATTGTCCTCGTTCAGGGAGTTCAACACCAAGCATACCTTCTACTGTATGAGCAAAAGCTATATTGTTCAAAATAGCCGAGCAATAATTTAATCTATCTGTGTAAGGTATGATTTGATTATAAGTATGATTTTCACAAGATTTTTCAAAGCCTCTGTGTAAATAGCCTATTTCGCTAACTGCGCTGATGATAGTTTCGCCCTCAAGTGCTACAAAATTTCTAATAGTTCCGTGACTAGCAGGATGTGCCGGACCTAGGTTTAAAAACATCAAATCTTCATGGTTTTCATACCCTTTAGCTTTTAATTTTGGCACCATTTCATCCATTAAATCATCAGTTTTGGTGCAAAGCTGTCCTTTTGTGGTCGGATAATCTTTTCTTAACGGGTGACCCATAAACTCTTTGTGATTTAGTATTCTTTTTAAATTTGGATGGTTCTTGAATTTTAAACCGTATTGATCCCAAACTTCTCGCTCTGCCCAGTTTGCAGACTTGTATAAGTCGGTGATGGAGTCTATTATTTCGTCTTCATTTAGATAAGCTTTTAAGATTACCAAGTTGTCAAAATCTTTGTTTTTTAATAAGTAAATGATAGCAAATCTTTTTGAATGGTTTTCTTTGTACTTGGAGTAATCAACAGCAGTAATATCAAGCAAAAAATTATAATTTTCACTCTCTTTTAAGAATTTTATAGCTTTTTTCATGTCGCTTAGTTTTACAATATAGTGATTATTTTCTTTTCTATCAAAATCTATTTTATCGTCACACATACTAAGCATCTAATAAGCCTTTAAAATCTCGTTTTGATCTTTTTTCTAAGTATTTACTAGGTTTTGCCTGCAATTTTTGTATTTGCATCAATCCTTCCAAAAAAGCTTCGGGGCGAGGAGGGCAACCTGAAATATAAACATCAACAGGGATTATCCGATCAATTCCTTGAAGAGTAGTATAATTATCATAAAAGCCACCGCTACATGCACAAGCTCCCGCACTTACTACCCACTTTGGCTCTGTCATTTGGTCATAAATTCTCTTTAAAATCGGAGCTTGTTTGTAGCTTACCGTTCCTGCTATTATAAGTAGATCTGCTTGCCTAGGAGAAAACCTTACAACTTCTGCCCCAAATCTGGATATATCAAATTTGCTAGAAGCCACACTCATAAATTCAATCGCACAGCAAGCAGTTCCAAATATATAAGGCCACATAGAGGATTCTCTAGCCCACGCAATCGCACTGTCTAGTTTTGTTGTGATTACACTGTCGCCGAAGATTGCCTCTTCACCTGTTACTGCCATGATAATGCCTTTGCTTTGTATATGTAAATTAATCCTGCTAGTAGCAGTGTCATAAAAGTAAACATCTCAGCTAATCCAAAAAAGCCTAACTCTCTAACATTTACAGCCCATGGAAGTAAAAAGATAATTTCTACATCAAAAAGCACAAATAAAAGTGCCACCAAATAAAACTTTACACTAAATTGACCGTCGCTACTGCCTATGGATTTTGTTACACCACTCTCATAAGAGATATTTTTGGTTTTATGTTTCTTATTTCTAGGTCCTAATTTGCTAGTCATAAGAAACATGGTAGGAATCGAAATAACTAATATAACTATAATCGAAGATGCTAGAAAAATTTGTGATGACATAGTAATGTCCCTTTGGTATTTTTAAGATATGATAACCAAACTAATTTAAAACAAAAGTAAAAAAAATGTATAGTTTTTTGATATCATAATTTTTTCAATTTAAAATATAGTATAATTTCAAAAAACATTAGAGGCAGAAACAGTGAAAAAAGAAGATATCGCAAAAGAGTTAGATGATTTAATCAAAATAAGAACAGATTTTTATAACTTTTTAGATGAAAATATTCCAAAAGATAAACGAGGAATTGCTTACGATTTCTCAGACAATCCGACACTTGATGCAAAAAGTGTATATAGCCATTTTCATAAACTTGACTATCAGGCAAGAAAGCTAAGAGGATTTTTAGTAAAAGCATATGATTTAAAAGCAGAGTAAAATGGCAAAAATCGTCATAAAAGAAGATAACTATTATCATAATCTTGAGTTGCTTTGCCAAAAAGCGGGTGGAAAAGATAAACTAATGGCTGTTATTAAAGACAATGCCTATGGTCATGGTTTGGAGATTATGGCAAAATTGGCAAGTAGATTTGGTATAAAAAAAGCAGCCGTTAAAAACCTAGAAGAAGCTCTACATGTAGAGGATTTATTTGATGAGGTTTTGATACTGGCCGACCACCCCTCACAAAACAAACTAAAAGACAATATCTCTTATGCAGTGCACTCTTTGGAATTTTTAAAAAGATTTCCGAAAAATTCAAATATCCACCTCAATATTGATACAGGTATGCATAGAAGCGGAGTATTGATGAGCGAGATAAGAGAATCGCTAGGCTTAATCAAAGAAAATTCACTAAATCTAAAAGGAGTTTTTACACATTTTAGAAGTGCAGATGATTTTAATGCTGAACTTTTTTGGCAGCAGGAAAATTGGAAAGATGCAAAGAAAGAGGCGATAAAGTGCATAAAAGAGTTAAGGCTGGATATGCCAAATTTTCACTCTTGTAATTCTTCGGCACTCCTAAGAAGCCAAAAGACGATAGAAGACGATTTTGCAAGATGTGGGATAGCAACTTATGGATACACTCATATAGATAAAAATATAGCAACTTATGATTTAAAGCCCGTGCTTTCACTTTATGCAAATAGATTAAGCACAAGAGTTCTAAAAAAAGGTCAAAAAGTAGGTTATGGAGGCGTACATGTAGCCGATAGTGATAAAATAATATCTACCTATGACATAGGTTACGGGGATGGTTTTTTCAGATATGATGGACTAGGAGATTTAAGCATCGCAAACGGACAAAAAATCTTAGGCAGGGTGTCGATGGACAGCCTGTGCGTAGAGGGCGAAAAAGATGAAATATGTCTCTTTGATGATGTGAGCGAGATTTCAAAGTATTTCAACACCATAACCTATGAGATTTTAACAAAACTAATGCCTTGGATAAAAAGAGAAGTTGCATAGACGAAACTCTTTGTTTTAGAGGGTTTGATAAACAAGTATTATGTCCTCATAATTGTTGTTTTGTTGTGTCCTACTTTTTAATATCTTTATAATATTTTTTCCATTTATCTCTAAATGCTTTTTTATTATCTTTAAACCAGATATCAACCCAAGGTAAAATTCTTGTTTCATATATCTCAATAGCTTTTTTTCTATTGCCGTTGTCTTTATATACCCAAGCTATTGTATCTAAGAAACTGATATCATCGTAACCAGATTTTGCAATACTATTTTCTTGCCATTTTAGATAAAATTTATAATTTTGTGTATATTTCTTATTTTCATGCATATGCCATAAATATGAATTTACTTGATTCATTCTTTTTTTGATATCATTAACATATACTGTGCCACCACCTTTTGATGCCAAAGATGTACCTATTGCAGTACTTGCAATACTTCCAAAAAATCCTGCATTTACATATATTGATGATATTATCAATATTGGTATAACTTTTTTCATTGTTTTCTCCAAATTAATTTTTAATTTAATTATTTCACCTGTCCCTAAAACTTTAATAAACTCGCCGTGTTAGTTCATTTCTCCCCGGTGCTTTGCTGTATCCTTAAATACTTTTCTATATCAAGTGAACAATGAAGTACACCCAAAATATCAATATCTCCACTTTCTTTTATCAAATAAGCTATTTTATAATGTCCATACTTCTGGCATAGTCTGTAAAATTTGAGCTTTTTCATAAATATCATCTATAACTTTGTTTGCAATATTCATACTATCCTCAGAAATATAATCATGAATATCCTCCATCCACCTTAGGGATTCTTCAGTTCATCTTATTTCTGCCATTGTTTGATTTTTTGTTTCATTTCCTCATTTGATATAGTTTTGTTATTTTTAGAATCATTTAAACCTCTATCAATCATCCTTGCAAAAGCAAGTTCTTTTAATATCTCATCACAAGATGAATCATCAGGGAGAGAGTGTAAAATATTTTCAGCAGTTTTTTTGCCATAACAGTTATGAAAACTCCCTGCTAAGTTTTTTGACTTATTATAGCATAAAATTATTATTGACACATATTATTAACAATATGCTTTATTATTTTTCCTATTCCACCGTGTATGGTAGCGCTACCATGTCCACAACCATG
The DNA here is from genome assembly GCA_024280575.1 of Campylobacterales bacterium. Classification (GTDB taxonomy): domain Bacteria; phylum Campylobacterota; class Campylobacteria; order Campylobacterales; family Sulfurospirillaceae; genus JAADIZ01. The sequence continues at coordinate 428 of JAJRPV010000016.1, read as the reverse complement.
AACAGACCAATAACCATTAGGATCTTTAGAGCAATTTGAGGCATTTCCATAAATACCTAAATTTAAATTTACCTATAAATAGGCATATTCAAAAGTTCTCAGAAACTTTTTTTGCCTACTTTTTTCTAAACAAGTAAGGGATAGGCAAGAAAGACTTAAAACTTAAAGTAAATTTTTTAGCTTAAAAGCCTATTTAAAGAACTTTTAACTTACAATCAAATCTGCCATTGTTCCTAAACACTTGGATACAACGGCAGTCGTGAGCGATAATTTTCCTGCCAGGGTAAAAATTATTGGTCTCCTCGTACTTGTTATGTAGCTGCGGCAGTAGAGTTTAAGCTTTGAAGTTTTTCTGCTAACCACATTTTTATAACGGCTTGACGACTTACTCCCACATGCTTAGCTTCTTTGTCTAAAGATTGAACCAT
>JAJRPV010000015.1 GCA_024280575.1 Campylobacterales bacterium | reverse complement strand
TTACTTTTCCGATTCCGACAGTAAACATAACGGAAGATTTTGACTGGTATGGAGAAAACACTGATATACTTTTTGAAAACACAGCAAAAATTGGCTCTTCGTATTTTCAAAATTTTATCGGTAGCCAATATATGAGAGACGTGAAAGGCAACTTGGTAGAAAACCCAAAAGCATATAAGCCTGGAAATGTCAGAAGCATGTGTTGCAGACTACAGCTCGACCTTAGAGAACTCCTTAAAAGAGGAGGGGGACTTTTTGGAAGCGCGGAAATGACGGGAAGCATCGGGGTAGTGACCATCAATATGGCAAGAATCGGATACCTCAACAAAGGAAATGAAGAAAAAATATTTGAGCAAGTCGGACACTTAATGGATCTTGCAAAATCTACACTTGAAAAAAAGAGGGTATTTGTGCAAGATATGTATGATAGAGGATTATATCCATATACAGCAAGATATCTACCTGGATTTAACAATCACTTCTCAACAATAGGAGTAAATGGCGTAAATGAAATGATAGAAAATTTTACCGAAAACAAGCATGATATATCTGATGATTTTGGAACGAAATTTGCTACGAAACTATTAGAATTTATGAGAAATAAAATGGTTAAATATCAGGAAGAAACAGGAAATTTATATAACCTTGAAGCAACACCGGCTGAAGGAACAACTTATAGATTTGCAAAAGAAGACAAAAAGAGGTATCCGGATATCTTGCAAGCGGGTATGGGTGAAAATATATATTATACAAATTCTTCCCAACTTCCTGCTAATTTTACGGATGACCCTTTTGAAGCACTTGATTTGCAAGATAATTTACAGTGTGAATATACCGGGGGAACTGTCCTCCACCTCTATATGAAAGAGAGGATTAGCTCAGTTGAAGCATGCAGACAAATGGTAAAAAATGTTATATCTAATTACAGAATGCCTTATATCACCATTACACCAGTATTTTCAGTATGCGAAAAACATGGGTACATAAGTGGTGAACACGAGTTTTGCCCATATTGCGATAAAGAATTGATAGAAAAATATAAAGGAGGTCTAAATGAGCAAAAAAGAATTGCTTGAAAGGCTTGAGGGCGAACGAACAAAATGTATCGTTTATACAAGAGTGATGGGCTACCATAGGCCGGTTGAAAGCTTCAATGTAGGCAAAACCGGGGAACATAAAGAGAGGGTCCAGTTTGTCGAGAGACTTTCTCACTGATAAGCCCCTGTACGACATCACAAAATTTACCACGCTGGATTTTCACGAAAATCTAGCGTGCATATTTTGGTTTTGCAAATGCAATATGAGGTGTCCATACTGCTACAATACACCCATCGTTTTTGGCGAAGGAACAATCAGTTTACAAACTGCCCTAAAGTTTTTAGAAACAAGACAAAACAGACTCACAGGAGTCGTTTTAAGCGGAGGAGAATGCACTCTTTATCCTCATCTTAAAGAGTTATGCCAAGAGATAAAAAATCTGGGTTTTAAGATAAAAATAGACACAAACGGAACAAATCCAAATCTCATAAAAGATTTGGTAAAAAATCAACTTGTTGACTATATAGCACTTGATTACAAAGCACCGAAAGAGAAATTTGAAGAGATAACAAAAAATAGAAATTTTGACGACTTTGAGAAAAGCTTACAATTTTTAATAAATAATAATTTTACTTTTGAAGCCAGAACGACCGTGCACTCAAATTTACTAAATATTAGTGATATAAACACAATAATAGATGACCTTCATAAGCGAAACTACACACAAACATACTATCTGCAAAACTATCTACATGTAGAGGACACTATCGGTAAAATACCAGAACAAAGCAAACCAATAGACACCAAAAAAATAAATAACAAAATCAAAGTAAGCCTTAGAGAATTTTAGAATCTTTTAGGTAAAATAAAAGAAAAATTTAGGATTTTAAATGAATAGAAAGCATATATACAATCCAGACTCAAATGAGAGCTTGCAAGATCGAAGAATTTTTGGCGGAAACCCTCATGGGATTTTAAATTTTACTCAGGCAAAATATCAATGGGCACTGAAACTTTGGGATATGATGGAAGCAAATACATGGTTTCCAAAAGAAGTTGATACCACAAAAGATGTGATTGACTACAATAGAAACTTGACTGATTCTGAAAAAAGAATGTATGATTTGGTTTGGTCGCAACTCATCAGTATGGATAGTTTCCAGACAAATAACCTGGCAGATAATATAAATCCATACATAACAGCTCCTGAGATAAATGCCATCTTGGTTAGACAAGCTTACGAGGAAGCTAATCACTCTAAATCATACGCAGTCATGGCTGAGGCGATATGCGACAATACCGACTTGATTTATGAGATGGAAAAGCATGATGATGTTTTAAGAAGAAAAAATGATTATATCTCCAGTGTTTATGAAGAATTAGCCGGTGATGTAACTGATGAAAAAATAGTTTTAGCTATGTTTGCAAATCAAATTTTAGAAGGCCTATACTTTTATGCGGGCTTTACCGCTATTTATGCCCTTGCACGAGCCGGAAGGATGCTTGGAAGCGCACAAATGATAAGATTTATACAAAGAGACGAGATAACACATCTTTTACTATTTCAAAATATGATAAATTCCACAAGAAAAGAGAGACCTGATCTTTTTACCGATGAGTTAGAAACAAAAGTTAGAGGTATGTTTGAAAAAGCCGGTGAACTTGAGATTGAATGGGGTAAATATATCACCCAAAATCAAATAATGGGCTTTACTGATGAAATCATAGAAGAATATATCCACTATCTAATTGATGACAGACTCACTGCCGTTGGTTTTAAAAAAATGTACAATGCAAATCATCCTATAAAATGGGTTGATGACTTTTCAAAATTTAATGACCAAAAAACAAACTTTTTTGAAGGAAATGTAGCAAATTACAGCAAAGGAAGTCTATCTTTTGATGATTTCTGATCTTGTTTCGCTTCAATTTGATTATGCGACTCGGAGTTTTGAAGAAAATTTTGAAACTCTAAGTTCGCTAGTTAAAAAAACTAAAAAAAACTCTCTTATTTTAGCTCCTGAATTATGTCTTAGCGGTTATAATTATGAACATTTGGAGGAGAGTGCAAGATTTTCAGAAAAAATTCTGCCAAAGATACAAGAATTATCACGAGAGAGGATATTGTCGCTAACTCTTACGCAAAAGAGGGATGGAGAATTTTTTAACAATGCAATAATCTTTCATAATCAAAAAAAGATATATTCAAGAGCAAAAGCAAAACTTTTTGACTTGGGAAACGAACAAAAATATTTTAAAAGCGGCAAAACGAAAGATATAAACATAATAGATATAAGCGGCACCAAACTAGCACTTCTTGTTTGCTTCGAAATAAGATTTATAGACTTGTGGGAGAAAACAAAAGGAGCGGACATAATCCTTGTCCCGTCTTTTTGGGGAAAACCAAGAAAATCGCACTTGAGAGCTTTAGGCGTAGCCCTTGCCGTAGCAAATCAATGTTTTGTTGTGATTTCAAACAGCAGTGATGAAGATATGGCATCGGGAAGTTCCATCATAACTCCTTTTGGAGATATCTGCGAAGACGATACTTCTCGTTTGATTAGCAACAATTTTGATAAAAATATAATAAAAAAAATGAGAAGATACATAAATATAGGAATAAAATAGATGTCTAAAACAGATAGCTTTGCTCTAAAAATGAGACTTGAAAAATCCAAAAAGATGGCTGATGAGATTTCAAAAATCTGCAACATAAATCAAGATGTTTACAAAGCACTCGCAAACAGTGAAAGAGAACTTTTTGTGCCAAAAGGATTTGGAAAACATGCATACAAACTAGATGCCCTTCCTCTAGTTGCAAATCAATGGATAAGCTCCCCTTTGACTGTTGCAAAGATGAGTGAAGCCCTTACATGTATAGGTACGGACAGTGTCTTGGAGATAGGTTGCGGAAGCGGTTATCAAGCTTTGATACTCAGCAAGCTCATAAGAAGAGTTATTAGCATAGAAAGAGTCGAAAGACTGGCAAAAGAAGCGAAAGAGAGATTTAAGCAACTAGGCATCCACAGCATAAATGTAAGATTTGATGACGGACAAAACGGATGGAGAGATTATGCTCCCTATGATCGCATACTTTTTTCAGCTTCTATAAAAGAAATTCCTGAAAAAATATTTAAACAATTAAAAATAGATGGCATATTAGTAGCACCTATTGAAAAAGGAGAAAAGCAGATTATAACTAGATTTATCAAAACAAAAAGCGGGATTCAGACTCAAATCCTAGACGAATGTCTTTTTGTTCCTGTGGTCGAAGGGAAAACTAAATAATTTCCTTTATCAAAAGTTGCGGTGTCACAAGACCTCTGTAATCATTTTTGGAAACCGTAAAAAGGAGGTCGATTCTATCTCCTCTTCGCACTTCTTTGTCGTAATTAAAAAAAACTGATTCAAGAGTATTGTTGCCGTCCTCTAAAATCAATTTTAAATGATTTTGATCTTTGCCTATTTTTCTATCAACTTTTACATATATATCTTTCAGTATAAAGCTGGGTTTTGGATTTTTTTGACCATAAGGTTCAAACTCTTCCAATATCTCTAAAAGTTCAAAATCAATCGCACTAGGTTCAATCTCTCCAAGTATGTCTGGACTTGCCGTTAATGCCAAAGGATTTATCGTTTTTGCAGCTTTATACATTCTCTCTCTAAATTCTTCAAGATTTTCTCTCATCAAAGAAGCTCCTGCTGCGCCTTTGTGCCCGCCAAAACCTAACAAAATATCCTTTTGTTGCTCTATCAGCGAGAGTATATCTACTTCACCAACACCCCTGGCACTTCCTTTTGCCTTGTCTCCTGATATGGAAAATACAATAGCGGGTTTCTTAAATCTTTTCGAGAGCCTGGAAGCCACAATGCCAACTATACCCTCATGCCACTCTTCGCCCCATGCTATGATGATATTTTCATCTTCTTTGACATGTTTTAGCGAGTCTTCAAACAAAAGCCTTTCTTCATCTTTCCTATCGTTATTTAATCCTACTATGTATTCTAATTTATCTATAGCATCGTCCAAACTTTTTGATTTTAAAAAATTATATGAAAACTTTGCATCTTCCATTCTTCCGGAACTGTTTATTAATGGCGCTATTAAAAAAGATATCTCATCACCTTGTAAACTTTTTTTATTAAAAAACTTTTTTACGGCTTCAAAGGCAGGTCTTTTAGAACGGTCAAGAGCACAAATGCCTTTTTTCACCATAACCCTGTTCATGCCTTTTAACTCCATCATATCAGCCATTATTGCGATACAAAGCAAATCTAAAAAAGATGATAGATTATATTTGATAGCTAATTTTTCTTTTATAGATGCTACCAAATACCAGGCAACCTGCGCACCACAAATCTCACAGTTTGGGAAAGAACAGTCTTCTTGTTTTGGATTTACGATAGCATAAGCATCTGGAACTTGGGCGGGTATGCTATGATGATCTGTGATGATTAAATCTATGCCGTTTTCTTTGCAATAGAGTGCTGGTTCAAATGCAGATATCCCATTGTCAACTGTTATGATTACATCTGCATCAAGTCTTTGAACTATCTCTAGGCTAAGTCCATATCCATCGCTAAAACGATTTGGAATAATCAAATCATACTCAACACCAATATCATCAAAAAATGTACTCAAGATTACACTAGAAACTACTCCATCTACATCGTAATCTCCTACTATTGCTATATTTTCTCCATTTTTTATAGCTCTAATAATTCTAGCTGATGCCTTATCTATATCTTTGAAAATATTTGGTTTTGGCAATTCTTCAAGTTTTGTACATGTATCGTCTTTAAATCTATTAGATAAAATATCCCTGATATCTTTTTTTGTCAATTTAGCCATTTTTTCTTTTTTCTGCTGCTGCCTTTACAAACGAAACTAAAACTTTACTTGGATTTGTCAATCTTGAAGTAAATTCCGGGTGAAATTGAACTCCCAAGAAAAACGGATGTTTTTTTAATTCAACACTCTCTATTAGACCATTTGATTCACCGCCGACTATCAAATCCTCTTTTTCAAAAGCCTCTCTATATACTGGATTTGCTTCATATCTGTGCCTATGTCTCTCTCTTATAACCTCTGCGTCTTCATATACTTTTCTTAGGAGTGAGCCTTCTTTTGTATTGCAATCATATCCACCGAGTCTCATTGTTCCGCCAAGTGGTGTTTTGTGAGTTCTAAGCTGCTTTGTGCCACTGGCATCTATAAAAGAGTCTATTAGATAAACTATAGGATTTTTGCAATCTTTATCAAACTCAATAGAGTTTGCATCTTCAATATTTAACACATCTCTTGCAAATTCTACAAGGGCTAATTGCATACCAAGACATATACCTAAAAATGGTACCTTTTTCTCTCTGGCAAACTTTATGGCTTCCATCTTGCCGACAACTCCTCTTTCTCCAAATCCACCGGCTACCAAAATACCATCTACATCGCCTAGTAATTCTTGATTGCCTTTTTCCTCAATCTTTTCTGAATCTACCCATTTTAAATTGATTCTGGTATTGAGATTGGCTCCCGCGTGTATGAATGATTCTGTCAAAGACTTATATGCCTCTTTTAAATCCAAATATTTTCCGACAAATGCTATCTTTACTTCGCTACTTGGATCAACTACTCGCTTAACCAAAGTATCCCACTGTTCCATATCTGGTTTCAACTCACCAAGATTTAAAATCTCGGAAATTGGTGTCAATATATCTTCTTTTAAAAAGTTTAAAGGCACTTTATAAATAGTCGGTGCATCAAGAGATTCTATAACAGATTTTCTATCAACGCCACAAGAAAAAGCCAGCTTGTCTTTTAACTCTTTTGGCAAAGGCATTTCACTTCTACAAATCAGCATATCAGGCGTAAGTCCTATCCTTCTTAATTCTTGGACAGAGTGTTGTGTCGGTTTTGTTTTTAGCTCGCCCGCAACTTTTATATAAGGTATAAGCGTTAGATGAATATTCATATATCGCCCTTTTCCGACTTCGGTTCCGAGTGCGCGAATAGCTTCTAAAAAAGGCAAACCTTCTATATCTCCCACGGTTCCGCCAATCTCCACAAGAAGAACATCCAAGCCAACCCCGGCTTTTTTAATTCTTCTAATTATCTCATCTACTATATGCGGAACTACTTGGATTGTTTTCCCGAGATAATCCCCTTTTCGCTCTCGCTCTATCACTGAAGAATATACTCTTCCCGTTGTAAAATTGTTTTTCTGATGAAGGTTTTCGTCTAAAAATCTCTCATAATGCCCTAAATCCAAATCAGTTTCAGCCCCGTCATCAGTGACAAAAACTTCACCATGCTCAAGTGGGCTCATGGTGCCCGGATCCACATTTATGTATGGATCAGCTTTTAATATACTGACTTTAAGTCCACAATTTTTCAAAAGTGTTGCTATACTCGCAGCTGCAATTCCTTTTCCAAGAGAGCTTAAAACTCCACCTGTGACAAATATATATTTTGTTTTTTTATTAGCCATTATTTACGCCTTAAACTGTTAATTAATCGTGATTATATCCGAATTTACATTATGATATAATAATAAAAAACTACGGAGTGCAAAATGTATAAAATATTTTATCTACTTTTACCCCTCGCTATGTCTTTATCTGCGCAAATAAACCCCCTACATGTAAGGCTTGATATATATTCAAATGTATCCTTTATCACTAAGGGTTTTGAGATAAATAACCAAAAAAACATATCTTTAAAACTTCCTGCGCAAATCAGTCTGGAAAATATCTCAATAAAAGCAAAAAACTGCGTCGTTAATGATATCACACTAAGCAATCCAAAGAGTTTTGAAAACCAAAAAATAAACAAACTAACTCAAAAAATTAACAAAATAAACAATCAAATAATATCCCTGCAAGAAACCAATGACATACTAAAAACAATCTCATTAAAAGATAAAAAAGTGGTAAATATATCAAAAATGATAGATTATTTTAGTAAAAATTTTATGCAAAACACACAGAAGTTATCTGTTTTAAAAATTGAATTAAAAAAAGCAAATGAGCGATTGAAAATGCTACAAAATCAAGAAGCTAGGAAGTATAAAGCGTTTGAAGCTCACGCTACATGTAGAGATAAGGAGATTATTCAAATCACTTACCCCGAGTCAAATTTTAAAATTTGGCATTTTTACGATATTAAGGCAAACAGCGACACAATGACTTTGTCTCTTATAAAAAAGATTAAAATTATTCAAAAAACCGGTGAAGATTTTGATGATTTAGATATTTATTCTCATTCAAACGCATATAATCAAGCTATCGCACCCGTACCTTTTTACCCAAAATATTTGAATTTTCATCAAAAAAGGAATTTTTTAATGAAGAAATCTATGCCTATGGCTATGGATTCAGTGACTGCGCAAAGAAACACTATCTATAAAGAAAATCTTACAACCTCATCGTTTGTAGCTCTACATGTAAGCATAAAAAATAATCAAGAAAAGATAGTAGAGTTAAGCAAAGAAACAAAAAATATAAAATTTGAAAATGATATTGATGGATATGGCAGTTCTCGTGCATATCTAAAAGTAAACTTCAAAAGTGGCAGGTTTTATCGAAGAGCTCGTGCATTCATATATCTAGATAACAATCAAGTTGGCGCAAGAGCATTGCCAAACATAAAAAAAGGCAGTAAAACCGATATATATTTTGGTGAAAATCAAAATATCAAAATCAAAAAGACCTTGCTGAAGAGATTTAATGAGAGTGAGTTTTTTGGCAACAATCAAATCAATACACAAATTTGGAAATACAAAGTAACAAATATAAGCAAGATTGCACAAAAAATCAACCTTATTGAAAGATTACCGATATCACAAAACGAAAAAATAAAAGTAGAGCCTCTATTTGACACAAAAAAAGCAAAGATAGATAAAAAAGGTAAAGTTATCTGGAGCTTTAATCTAGCACCGAATGAAACCAAAACCATCAAATTTGGATACGAAACCAAAAAACCAAAGAAATGAGAAAAAAATGACTATAGAAAATGTACTGAATTTATTAAAAGAAGAGATAGTTCCTGCACAAGGATGCACCGAACCCATAGCACTTGCTTATGTTTGCGCGAAAGCCACAGAGGTATTAGGTAAAAAACCGGAAAAAATAGAAATATATGTATCGGGAAATATGATTAAAAATGTAAAATCAGTAAATATCCCAAATGCCGGTGGTATGATAGGCATAGAAGCCGCCTGTGCGATGGGAGCCTTAGTTGGAGATGCCTCTAAAGAGTTGATGGTTATAAGTCAAGTGAAAGAAAAAGATTTGGAAAAAGTCAGAAGTTTTTTAAATCAAAACAAGATACAGGTAATACATGACGAAACCGATATCCCTTTATATGCAAAAGCTAAAATTTACAATGGCAAGGAGTGGGCGCTGGTAGAGATAAAACATCTTCATACAAACATAACAAAAATACAAAAAAATGGCAAAAGTGTTATCAACAGAGCCTGCAATGATGCCGAATTTAGCACTCCTTACAAGCAAAGAGAGAAACTAACAGTTAGGGGCATATATGAGCTTGCCAAAAACATAGATTTAAAACTCATAAAAGATTTATTTGACTTAGTAGTAGAAAGAAACAGCATCATAGCCGAAGCAGGGCTTGATGGAACTTATGGTGTAAATATAGGCTGTATGATAAACAAAAATATAGAAAAAGGTCTATATGGAGACGACCAGAGAAACAGATGTGCCAGCTTTGCTTCAGCAGGAGGAGACGCCAGGATGAGCGGATGTTCATTGCCGGTGATGACTACAAGCGGAAGTGGCAATCAGGGCATGGCAGCATCCTTGCCAATCATAAAATATTGCAAAGATCAAAACAAATCTTATGAAACTCTGATTCGGACACTCTTCTTTTCGCATCTGACAACGATACATTTAAAATCAAGCATTGGTAGATTGTCTGCCTTTTGCGGTGTGATTTGTGCTACAAGTGCCGTTAGCGGTGCTTTGGTTTTTGTTGAAGATGGCGACTACGACAGCATATCTATGGCCATAACAAACTCTCTTGGAAATATTTCAGGCGTTATTTGCGATGGAGCCAAAGCCTCATGTGCCATGAAAATAGCAACCGGAGTCTATACAGCTTTTGATGCATCTATGCTAGCTCTTTCTAAAAAAGCGCTCAATAGTGGGGATGGTATAGTGGGTCACGACATAGAAGACACTATAAATAACATTGGAATATTGGCAAAATCAGGAATGAAAGAAACCGACAATATAATTCTCAGCATAATGGAAAAAAATTAAAATTATTTCTAAAAAAATACCTATTCCAATGAATCTATGTGAAAATAGGTATTTTTTGTCATATCTGTACACTTTTTTGTCATATCTATAAATAAATTATAAACAAAAAACTAATATTTTATAAATTTATCTCAAAAAAAGGTGTAATTTTGTTACACTTTGTAAAATCATGAGTTACAATTCAAAACCTTTAAGTATATTTTAAGCTATACTTCTATATAATTTCGAAATTATTTTAAAGGAGCTAAAAATGTTCTCAAAACTAAACCCAATTCAAGTATTAGGAATTTTTGATTTTGTTGCTGTTATCAGCCTAGTTGCATTTGCTTTCGCAGTGCTTTCACATTAATATGATTGCTTATTGACTCCAAACCCAATTCAAAGATTATTTAGATGGTCTTTAAATTGGGTTTGGATAAATTTCAAAAACAATCTCCTTTGATATAGGGATAAAATTTATCCCTATGCTTACGCATTTGAGTATAATTTAGATTTTAGCTACGAAAGGCTTTCTTTGTGTGTCTCCGAACTTACATGTACTCTCTTATAAGTACACTTACTCCGGAAATAATAAATTGAACAGAAATCGCTCCGACTATCAGCCCCATAAGGCGACTTACTATCTTTGAGCCGGTGATTCCGATATATTTTCTTATATATACACTATTTCTAAGAGCCAAATAAACGGACAATGCGACAATCAGATAAGCCAATATAAATGCTAGCAAAGAGATAAAACTTTCACTTTTATTTCTAAGAATCAAGATAGTAGCAAAAATTCCCGGGCCAAAGATTATAGGTATAGCTAAAGGTATGATTGAGAAATCTTCATGAGTTTGCGCTTCAATCCTCTCTTCCTTTGTTTGATTTTTTGATTCAGCTGTACCATTTACCATCTTTATTGCCATCAAAAGCAAGACAATACCGCCCATCACTTTTAGTGAATCTATCTCTATACCAAAAAGTTTTAGCACAAAATTTCCACTTATCACCACAACAAAAAAAGCTATCACGATAGTAGTGGTGGATTTTAAAGCAACTTTAGAGATATCCTCTTTTGTAGAGCTATCGCTTAGCAAAGAAAGCATGATGGCGCTGACCCCCAAAGGATCAACTATCGCCATCATGGTTATAGTATCTTGCAAAAGCAAATCAAAAAAATTAGTCATCAAACTCAGTTTTTAAAACTGCACCGTTACTTGCATTTGTAACAAGCTGCCTGTATTGCTTCAACCAACTTCCTTTTATATCTTTCACCTTCGGTTTAAATGCTGCTTTTCTTTTGGCTATCTCATCGTCACTGAGTTCTACTTCTAATATGTATTTATCTACATCTATATGGATAATATCTCCATCTTGAAGGAGTCCTATCATACCGCCTTCAGCAGCTTCAGGAGAAACATGGCCGATACTAAGTCCTCTAGTGGCTCCACTAAATCTTCCATCAGTTATAAGTGCCACATCTTTACCTAGGCCCATACCCATCACTAAACTTGTCGGACTCAACATCTCTTGCATGCCCGGACCGCCTCTTGGACCTTCGTATCTTATAACCGCAACATCACCTTTTTTTACTTTACCGCCGACTATACCTGCTATCGCTTCTTGTTGTGAATCAAAACAGACTGCTTTTCCTCTATAACTTCTCTCACCTACGATTCCAGCCGTTTTGATAACACAGCCTTCTTCAGCCAAATTTCCAAACAAGATGGCAAGTCCTACAACTTTAGAGTATGACTTAGACAATGGATGTATCACGCTTTCGTCTATAATAGAAGAGAGGGATATTCTCTCTTCTATGGTTTCTCCTGTAACTGTCAAATTCTCTACATGTAGAGCTCCCGTATCCATCTTGGCAATTTCACTCATAACAGCGTTCACTCCACCGGCTCTATCTACATCTTCCATGTGAACATTTGGTAATGACGGGGAGATTTTGGCTATGTGTGATACTTTTTTACTTATGGCATTTATATCTGCTATATTAAAATCAACTCCTGCTTCTTTTGCGATTGCTAGCATGTGAAGAACTGTATTTGTACTTCCACCCATAGCCATATCTATCGCAAAAGCATTTCTAACAGCATTTTCGTTTAAAATATTTCTAAAGTTGTATTTTTCATCAAGTGCTATTTCACAAATTCTCTTAGCCGCTTTTCTTATCAACACTTCTCGCTCAGGTGTCAAAGCCGGAATTGTTCCATTTCCCGGAAGCGCTATACCCATAGCTTCCATCAAAGTATTCATACTGTTTGCCGTAAACATTCCCGAACAGCTTCCACCACTTGGACAAGCATTGCACTCTATCTCTGTCAATTCATCTTCAGTAATATCACCTTTTTCAAACTTGCCAACAGCCTCAAAAGCAGTGGCCAAATCTATCGGCTCACCGTCTTTTACATAGCCTTTTTTCATAGGACCGCCACTGACAAAAACAGTAGGAACATTTACCCTAAGAGCTCCCATAATCATACCGGGGATAATCTTATCACAGTTTGGCATGCAAATCATTGCATCCAATTTATGTGCATTCATCACGGTTTCGATAGAATTTGCGATTAATTCACGGCTAGGAAGAGAGTAAAGCATACCGTCATGTCCCATAGCAATACCGTCATCTACGCCGATTGTATTAAATTCAAAAGGCATACATCCGTTTTTTCTTATCTCGTCTTTTATAATTTCACCATATTTATTTAAAAAAAAGTGTCCGGGGATAATCTCAATAAAAGAGTTTGCAACACCGATAAATGGTTTATCAAAATCCTCTTCTTTTACACCTGTTGCTCTGAACAAACTTCTATGTGGCGCTCTGTCATAACCTTTTTTTACCTGATCACTACGCATAATTTTCCTTTAATTTTTTAATAATTATAATACTAAAGTGCTTTATACTATTTTAACCCTTTACATTTTTGCAAATACTTGATATAATTTCGTCTCATTTTTAAATGCGGGAATAGCTCAGTGGTAGAGCACGACCTTGCCAAGGTCGGGGTCGCGAGTTCGAACCTCGTTTCCCGCTCCATGTGATTTTACAGATAAAATGATAATGCGTTTGCCCGGATGGCGGAATTGGTAGACGCAAGGGACTTAAAATCCCTCGCTCATTGCGAGCGTGCCGGTTCAAGTCCGGCTCCGGGCACCACTATATAAATTTGGATTAGCTTTGAATTAACGGCGACATAGCCAAGTGGCTAAGGCAGGAGCCTGCAAAGCTCTGATCCCCGGTTCGAATCCGGGTGTCGCCTCCATATAACTGTCTCAATTCTATAAAGCTTCAACTTTGTTGAGGATTAGAGTTTGAATATTGAGATTTTAGTCACACTTAGGTTTTGATTTGTATCAAAACTCACTTTTTTATTGTCGGGAGATGGCAGAGCTTGGTTTAATGCACCGGTCTTGAAAACCGGCGAGGGTAACACCTCCAGGAGTTCGAATCTCCTTCTCCCGGCCACTACTTTTTAACCCCCTAAAATAGGGACTTAAACTAATTTATTTTTTTAAGGTAGCTAAATAGTAGCTAAATTAATCAAATATTCCTAAATTTTTGCTCATATTTCTTACATCATTTTTGATATATTTATTATATCTTTTGAACAACATAGAGACATCAGCATGACCTAAAATCTGAGAAATGAGATTTACACTATATTTATTACTGCTTACCATCATAGTTGCAAAAGTTGACCTAGTATCATACAGTCTTCTATATGGAATATTGCACTTTAAAAGCAACTTTTTCCAATGATAATCTCTTATTCTATGTGAATCCCTAAAAGGGTTTTTGCTGGAATTAAGATAAATATAGCTCTCATATTCTGAGGTCAATTCATATTGATCTTTTAGATAGTGATACAGTTCATCAAAAATGGGAATAATTCTCAAACTACTCCTTGTTTTTGGAGTTGTTTCCACTCCTCCATCTCCTCTAGTTCTTTGAATTGAAATCTCTCTTTGCTCCCAATCTATATCACTCCACTTAAGACCAAGCATTTCGCCTGTTCTCATACCTGTAAAAAATGCCATTGCAAGAAAGTTTTTAAACCAACCTGTAGCATTTTGTAAAACTGCTTGAACTTCTGATTTACTAAGAGGCTCAGCAGGTGCACTATGCACTTTTACTCTTCTTATGTGAATAAATGGATTCTTGTCTATCTCTTCATCATAAATAGCTTCTTGAAAGATGCCGTTAAAAACTATCATTATCAAATCTAAAGATTTTCCAGAGTAAAGCTCTTCTAGTTTGTTTAGATAAATCCTTAAATCAGTTACTTTTATAGAGCTAATATTCACATCTTTAAATACTGGCAGTATATAATTTTCAAGTACACTTTTATATCTCTTGATTGTCGGTATTTTTACACTTTTAGATTTTATATCTAAATAAATCTGTGCATAGTGTCCGACAGTTTTGACTTCTTGCTTGTCAATTTGAATTTGACCTGTTTGTATTTTAAAGACCGTGTTAGGCAATAAATCATTTTGCACTAACTTTCTATTTCTCTTAGTATCTTCAAGCCCTGTTGCTTGAGTTACTCTTCTTCCATTGTGATATATGCTTGTGTAGAGCTTTCCGCTCTTTTGATATAGGCTTGCCATTTTTCTCTCCTTGCTTGGCATTAGCCCTAATCCAACCATCTATCTCCAATCTATCAAATATGATTTTAGCATCTCCTATCTTAAAAAAATGTTGATTCTCTTTAAATTCTCCATTATAGAGTTTTTGCTTGATAAAACTTTCACTTACTTTCATATAGTTAGATAGCTCTTTTTTGGATAGATAAGGGCTATTTGCTTTGATTAATAAATCTTTGATTTGCGGTATAAGTTCTAAATTTTCAAAGTTAACATTCATCTCGCACCACCTAAAACACAATAGGCTCTTTCAGGCCTCTCTTTACAAGTTCATTGTAAGCTATTTCATATTTATAATTATCATCTTCACTCATTCCATAAAGTGAAGTAATGTCATTAAGATACGCTTTTAAGTCGTGATCGCTCATATCTGAAACTGATATGACATTGATTGGCTTTATTAGTTCACCACTTTTTAACCACCTAAATTTTTCTTTAGTTTTATCCTTGTTGGTAATTTCAACATCTATAAAATACTTGTTAGCTCTATTCTTGTTTTTCACTTCAAGAGAATCAACAAATTCTGACATACAATTATCTAGCTCTTGACGGGATATTGAAATAGAATTTATATATGCTTTTCTAAGCAATAAGATAAATTCATCTTTAAAATGGTTGTAATCATAAATAGATACTGCTCTTTTGATGCGCTTTAGAGGAGTTTTGACTTGTAGAAATTCTTTAATATCAAAATTCTCTTTTATATGTTTCCATATTGGCAAAGTTGAGGCTCTATTTTTATTTTTATTTTTAGTATCGCCTTGTTTTAGATCTTTTATATCAATCAAGCGTATATCGTCCATTGACTGCTTAAAGAGATTATTTGCGTTCTTAAATAGCTCTTCTACGGTTAAAATATTGTAAGCCTTTAAATGGCTTCTGTGCATTTCAAACTCTACATTAAAAATAGTATTGTTGATGTTAAAGCCATTGTTTAGAAAGAACTCCCTCATCAATTCTTGTTTCTTTGATTTTTTGAGTTCGTTTGTTTTGTTATAAAGCCTTAGCTTAAAAGGATTTTTTCCGACATAGAGAGTTTCAATCTTGTCAGCATTTCCAATTTCTGTGATAACCGAATAAGCTCTCTTTTTAGTTACAAACATATTTTTAGCTACAAATGAAAAATCATACTCTATAAAACAGTTGATGTCTGCTCTTGTTAGGGGGCGATCAGTTTCTATGTTTCCTTTTAGCATTTTATCAATGTAGTTTATAAGAGATTTTATACCAATCGTGTAAATTCCTTCTCCTAAAAGTTGAACTCTGATATTGTGTAGCCCTCTGTTTTTGTTTTCATCTTTAAAGCCTATTTTAAAGAAATTATTTATATCTTTAAGCCATAGATACCCTTCTGAAAAACCAAGATGCACAAGTGTTGTTTCGGATATAGTTATATTTATATCATTAGGAGTATATGCTATCTCTTCAATTTCAAATTTTCCTTTTATTCTATCCATTTGGTCTATTATGTCTAAGTATAAATTATCATATTCATCATTGCTAATACAAAAATAGTACAAAGAATCAATTCCAAATGTCATATTTATATTTCTTAAATTTTTCAAAATTTATCCTTTTTGAGGTTTGGTAAGGGGTATTACTATATGCCCCTTATATAAAAAGGCTTTTTAACCTTTCTTCCTTATTCGCTCCCACCCTCCGCACTAAGTACGAAAGGCAAAAGCCGCCTATATATTTATTTAAACTAACGCCTCGAGGTGTTTTTTATTGAGTACTCTTTATTTTTAGCTCGTTGTTGGATCAAATAAACTTGGAGCTAGTGCAAGCACTTCTCCAAGATTATTTGCTCTCAACTAAACTCCGTAGAAAGTACATTTACCAATGATGGCAACTTCTACTTCCACAGGTGTATTTTCCTTGCCTTTGTATTTGGCTACCTTTTCGGGTGGGATAGATAAATCTATCAACTCGTTTTTAGTTCCACCATTTTTTAAGTGTACTTTGGTTAGCAGTTGCAACTTTGTTTTGCCTGGAACAATTGTT
>JAJRPV010000014.1 GCA_024280575.1 Campylobacterales bacterium | reverse complement strand
TCAAAGTAGACTTCCCTACGGGTATCAACAGGTTCCATAAATACTGCGTTAATCGTTTTTGAATTAACAAGTTAGTCCTGCAAACGATTGCCTTGTCTTTATAGAACCTGTTGATATTGTGGGGGTTGCTACTGTGCAGTGGTCTCTTAAAGACTCCTCTAAAATTTTGATAGTCCTTTTTTATATCTTTTTCGGTGAAGTACGGCGTAGAGTGTCGGTACATATATTAAGTTTAGTATCGTTCCCCAGCCTAATCCAAAACCAAGTGCTACTGCCATCTGTTGGAAGATTACAGCTTGTCCTGTTGGGAAAAATATCAGAGTAGTCAGTCCGATAAGAGTCGTAATAGAAGTGAGAAATATAGGTCTTAATCTTTTTGAGGATTCACTGAAAAACTCGTCTAGTGTTTTTGTTTTTTGCAGATAAGTTATCATTAATATCCCGTCATTTATAACAACCCCTGCCAATCCTAGTGAGCCTATTATGGATGGCATACTCAAGTTTAAACCCATGATTTGATGACCTATGATGACTCCTAAGAATGAAAAAGGCATAACGGAAGCTATGATAAAAGTATCTTTAAAAGAGTTAAAAAGGTATAAAAGACTCAATACTATCAGCAAAATCGCAACAAACGAAGCACTCATCATATCATTTTTGAGTTCAGCATTTTTCTTTTTTTCTCCTAAAAGCTCTATCTTTACTCCATTTTTCTTAACTTCGTTTAATATCGGTTCTATCTTGTCTATCGCCTCATTTGCAGTTAACTTGCTTGGATTTACATTTGCATAGATATAAAATGTTCTTTTCCCAAACTCTTTGCTAACTCTTTCAAAAGATTTATTTATGATGAAATCTGATACATCTTTTAGTGCAACCATTTTGCCGTTACCAAGTGGAATATCCATATCTTTTAGCCTCTGTATATCGTCTTTTCCTATGCTTTGAACTTCGATATCCAGTAAGTTTTTATCGTCTAGTGCCACCGCTATTTTTTTCTCTAAAAAGAAATCTGAAAGTATTTGACCTATTGACTTTTCGCTTAAACCTAGCTCTTGACCGTATTTATTGATTTTTATCTTTATCTCATCTATACCCTCATGGGCATTGTCAGTGAGCGTCTTGATACCATCTAATTTAGATAAACCACTCTCTATCTTCCTTATAGCCTCTTTTGTTTTTACCGTATCGTTTGAGATTATTCCTATTTTTACATCTGTTTTTACAGGTCCCGCTCTTCTTTCGGCTACGAAAAGTTCTTGCAAATCTAATCTCTTTTTAAATCTCTTTTTATGTAAAAAATTCTTGACCTCCTTTGCTATCTCTTGGGATGTTTTTTCTCGAATTCTACCTTTTTTATCGTAGTATAGGCTCAGGGCAGGAGTGATGTATTTGTTTATAAAATCATGTGGTTTTAGTTTATACAGCTCTATGCTTATGCTCGCTACATAAGGGTAGTTTTCACTGCTTCCAGCAGCGTTTCGCCTGTGTCCGGCGACTGTTGTTATGGTTTTTATACTAAACTCTTTTTTATGTTTATAGAGCGCATCTGCTATAATATTTACTTTTTTAAAAGTCTCTTCTACGGGAGTGTTTATATCGCTTTTAAGAGAAATGCTCATGGTTGTAGCATCAAATTTTGGGAACATTTGAAATCTTGAAGATTTTACCCCTAATATGATAAAAAGAGGCACCAAAATCAAAAATGCAAATAAAAATGTTTTTCTAAAAGTCATCATTTTATGTATAATATAGTTGTATATTTTATTTGGTTTTTCCCAGGAGAGAACACGGGTTTTGTTGTTTAGCATATGCGCGGCATGTAGAGGCAAAAAGATAAAAGATTCTATCAAAGATGCAACCAATAAAGCCGATACAGCTATGGGAATCAGTTTTATAAACTCTCCCATTGTGCCACTTATCATCAGGATTGGTATAAAAGAAAAAAGCGTGGTAACTGATGCCATAATAACAGGTTTTGCCACATCACTACTGCCTTTGAGAGCTGCATCGTATGGAGAATATCCTTTTTCTAAATACTGTTGAATGCTCTCAGATACAACGATGGCATCATCAACCAATACCCCAAGTGCCAATAAAACTCCTATCAGAGATATCATATTTATAGTGTAGCCAAATGCATGAAAGTATATGGTTGCCATGATAAAAGAGGTAGGAATTCCCAATCCTACTATAAACGCTACTTTTGGATTTATAAGTACAGCCAATAAAAGAGTAACCAAAATAATACTAAAAAAGATATTTGATATGACTACATTTAGTCTGTCTCTTATCCTAGCAGAGCTATCATCGGTTATTGTAAATTTTATATCCTTATACTGCTTTTCGAGTGGTTTTAAGAGTTTTTCTATTCTTTTGGAAGTCTTTAGAGCATTGCCGTCTTCGACTTGAGTTACAGCTAAATTTAGTGACGGCACGGTGTTGATAGTAGAGAGTGTTCTTGAATCTTTGTATCTCTTTTGCACGGTTGCTACATCACCTATATATAGTTTTTTGCCATTTACTGAAATGATAGTGTTTTGCATCTCTTTTGCACTTTTGGCTCCGTTATAAGTGGAGATATAGTAGTGCTTTCCATTGCCATCTATTTTCCCGACAGGGAAAATATAGGAGATGTTTGACAAAGCTGCTAAAAAAAGACTTTTATTTATGCCAAGTGCGTCTAATTTTTTCTCATCTATAACAATATTGTAGTACATATCCGAATCACCAAATACAGTAACATCAGAAACATTTTTTACACCTAAAATCATAGTTTTGATATCATCGCTCAACTCTTTTAATTCTGATATGGTTTTTTTGCTCGAAGATATGGAGAGTGTCAATAAAAATTTTGTTGTATTTAAAACTGTTACTTTTGGATCATTCATATCGCTTGGAAAGTTTTGACTAGCATCAGCAACCGCATCTTTTACTTTGTCGGCTAAATTATACTTGTTTACGCCTTTGGTAACATTCAAAATGATGACAAAAGAGCCAGGAGTGATGGCAGAAGTCATATCGTCTATGCCCTCTATGCCTTTAACTCTGTCTTCAATCTCTTTGACGGCTATCTTGTCCATTATATCTATGGAAGTTCCTGCATATGAGCCTGAAATTTTAATCATATCAAGGTCAAATATAGGAAAAATCTCTTTCGGAGTGTGAATATATGAGTAAATCCCAAGAAATGCTACCAATATAAAAAGCGTGTAGTTCATCCTGGAATTGTCTAAAAAAAACTTAATCAATCGTTTGATTTCATATCCTTTTTCGGAAGTATCAAAAAGGAATTTTAGCTAAAATTTGTTAATAAATATTTAAGCCCCAATTATCGGGGCTTAAATCAATAACTAACTGTTATCGTAACGGGTATATAATTTAGTTTGTCTTGTGAGAAGCTGACTATTTTATGCCCTTTGAAAAAGCCAATATTTTTATATCCTACAAACTTTCTCTCTCTTCTTTCATTGTAGTGGGTTGTGCATCTTCTTCTAGTCTCGTAGGTTGTATATGAGTAGGAGTTATCGTTGTAATCTCTTTGGGAGAGATTGTTTCCGACGAGTGAGCCTATCAGTGCGCCTCCTATGGTCGCGATAGTTTTTCCTCTGCCTTTTCCTACCTGATTTCCTAGTATTCCACCGGCTACTCCACCTATGAGAGTTCCAAAACCATCTGTGTTTGAGTATCGCCTATGGTTGTTTCTTCTTACGGGAACTCTCTCATCCCAGCACTCTTCATAAGGTGTTCTGCGTATGACATTTTCATATTTCGGTTTGGATTTCTCGACTCTCACATATTGTGTTGTTGTAAAAGAGCCAGCTTGTGCTATCATTGCTAAAGTTGCGAGTCCAAATATAATCTTTTTCATAATTTTCTCCTTTTTCATCTATTGAGTAGGTACTTATGTTGTAATTGTAAAACTTAAAAGTGAAATTATTGTGAAGATGGTATAATAAATCATGAAATATTTTATACAGAATTTACCAAAAGCAGAGCTTCATCTCCATATAGAAGGCACATTAGAGCCGGAGTTGATGTTTAGGCTTGCCAAAAAAAACAGTATCAAAATTCCTTACAAAAGTGTTGAAAATGTAAAAAAAGCTTATGAGTTCGACTCTTTGCAGTCTTTTTTGGATATTTACTATGCAGGTGCAAGCGTTCTTAAAACAAAAGAGGATTTTTATGATTTGACTATGGCATATCTTTTAAAATGCAAAGAGCAAAATATCCTACATGTAGAGATATTTTTTGATCCCCAAACTCACACGAACAGAGGTATTGCGTTTGGTACGGTTATTGAGGGTGTTGTTGGTGCGTTAAACAATGCACAAGAGAGATTTGGTATCACTTCATTTTTGATTATGTCATTTTTAAGGCATTTGAGTGAAGAAGAAGCGATAAAAACTCTTATGGAGTCTTTACCCTATAAGCACTTTATAAAAGGTGTAGGTTTGGATTCGAGTGAGCTTGGAAATCCGCCGTCAAAATTTCAAAAAGTTTTTCAGATGGCACAAAATGCAGGTTTTAAGTGCGTAGCACACGCCGGAGAAGAGGGCGACTCTTCATATATAAAAGAGGCACTTGATCTTCTACATGTAAGCAGAATCGACCACGGTGTCAGATGTGAAGAAGACAAGCAACTGATGCAAAGGCTCAAAGATGATCAAATTCCTCTGACTATGTGCCCGCTTTCAAATCTAAAACTAAAAGTTGTGGATGATTTGAAAAACTATAATTTAAAAAGATTACTGGATTTCGGATTATTGGTTACTGCAAACTCTGATGATCCGGCATATTTTGGCGGGTATCTAAATGAAAATTATGAAGCGATTGCAAAAAGCTTGAATTTGTCCAAAGATGATATTAGAACTTTGGCTATCAACTCTTTTAAGGCTTCATTTTTAGATAAAGAGGTAAAAGATAAATATATAGAGAAAATATGTCAATATCAAATGTAGAAATAGCAGATATCTTCACTCGATTAGCCGAATTATTGGAGATACAGGGCTATAATCATTTTAAAATAATAGCATACAAAAATGCTGCAAGAGAGATAGCATACCTAGGAAACAGCATTGCCAAGATGGTGGAAGAAGGTGATGACATCTCAAAATTGCCTTCAATCGGAAGTCGCATTGCCAAAAAAATAGTAGAAATAGTCAAAACCGGTAAACTAAACAAGCTCGAAAAGTTGCAAAAAAAGTTTCCTCCTCATATATTGGATTTGCTGAAAGTCGAAGGTATAGGACCCAAGAGGGCCAAAATACTCTATGATGCCTTGCATATCAGTTCACTTGAAGATTTGATGAAAGCCGCACAAGAACATAAAATAAGGGAGTTAGGCGGTTTTAGCGATAAGATAGAGCAAAAGATTTTGGATAAAACCATGTTTGCAAAAAAGATAGGAAAACGATTTATGTATAGTGTCGCAGAACCTCATGTAAATGCTATCTTGGCATATATGCAAAAAACAGAAGGGATTTTAAAAGTCCTGATTGCAGGTAGTTTTAGAAGGAAAAAAGATACTGTGGGTGATTTGGATATGGTGGCTACTTCAAAAAATCCAAAAAAAGTTATAGATTATTTTGTGAAATATCCTGATATAAAAGATATTGTTTTGCACGGAGATACTAGATCTACCATCATTTTAAAAAGCAATATACAAGTAGATTTCAGGTGTGTCCAAGCGAAAAGTTACGGGTCTGCTTTGCATTACTTTATGGGCTCCCGGTATCATGTGTTGGCTATTAGAAAACTGGCAGTAGAGAGAGATTTGAAAATCAATGAATACGGTATATTTAGGGGCAAGCAAGATATAACGGGTTCTTGTGAAAAAGATATTTATAAAACGATGGGTTTCTCATATATCCAACCAGAACTTCGTGAAAACAGAGGTGAACTAGAAGCGTCAAAAGAGGGAAAACTCCCACATCTCATCAATCGTGAGGATATGAGAGGCGACTTACATATGCACACAACTTACAGTGACGGGCAAAACAGCATAGAAGAGATGGCAGAGGCTGCAAAGAAGTTGGGATATAAATATGTTGCCATAACTGACCATTCGAAGCATTTGAGTATAGTTCACGGTATGGATGAGAAGAAACTTAGGCTCCAACTAGATGAGATAGACAGGATAAATGAAAAATTAAAAGATATAACGATTTTGAAAAGTATAGAAGTGGATATTTTGGAAGACGGCTCTTTGGCGATGTCAGATTCACTTTTGAAAGAGTTGGATTTGGTTGTTGCCGGTGTTCACGATAAATTTAATTTATCTGCAAAACAACAGACAAAAAGAATCTTGAAAGCTATGGAAAATCCGTATTTTAGTATTTTGGCTCACCCCACAGGGAGGTTGATAAACCAAAGAGAACCATATAGTTTGGATATGGAGGAGTTGTTCAAAGAAACTGTGCAAAAGGGATGTTTTTTAGAGATTAATGCTCAACCGAAGAGATTGGATTTAAATGATATATATGAGAAAATGGCAAAAGATTTGGGAGTGAAGTTTGCCATATCTACAGATTCACACAATATGCAGTCTTTAAATTATATGAGATATGGAATTTATCAAGCCAGAAGAGGCTGGGTTGAGAAAGGAAATGTTATCAATACATTGTCGTTGGATAAGTTGAAAGAGATACTGAAAAGATGAAATACAGACCAATTTTTATAACCGCTACAAATACCGATATCGGTAAAACATATGCGACTTTGAAGCTTATAGAAAGTTTTGGCAAAAAAGGCCTACATGTAGGAGTTTTTAAGCCCTTTGAAACAGGCGTGGTTAAATACCCGCTTGATGGCAAACTCTTGCTTGAAGTTGCAAAAAAAACAAATCCAAATTTGAAAAACTTTACATGTAGCGATATAGTGCCTTTTCAATACCCTCTGCCCGCAGCACCGTATGTTTCGAAAGGAGAAGATAAAATTTCGTTAAAAGCTCTACATGTAGCGTATCGAAAGATATCCGATGTGAGTGATATAACTCTCATAGAAGGGGCTGGCGGATTGATGGTGCCAATCGATAAAGATTTTTATATGTATGATTTGGCAAAAGAGTTTAATGCAAAGATTTTGCTGATAACGCACTCAAAACTAGGTTGTATCAACGATACTTTGTTAAATCTGAGGCTATTAGAATCTCTACATGTAGAGTATGAGTGGTGCATAAATATGAGAGACAGTATAAATTTTAAACCAACAACCCTGCCATACTATAAAGATAAGTTTGGCAGGATTTTAACTCTTCAAGATGATTTGGAAGAGATTATTAGTAATTTACACTGATATACAGTCTTATCCTATGTAGAGGTCTATCGCTGTATTTTACTATGGTTTTGCCTCTGTAATTTGCTATGTTTTTATACCCTACAAATTTTTCACTTGATCTTTCTTCGTATTTTGTGACACATTTTCTCTGGTTTCGATATGTAGGCCCATTGTAATTTTGATTTTGATTTTGTGACAAGTTTTTCCCGACAAGTGTTCCTATGATAGCTCCACCGACAGTAGCTGCTGTTTTTCCACTTCCGCCTCCTACTTGATGACCGAGTATTCCACCTGCTACTCCACCTATCAGAGCACCTATATTGTCATTTCCTACATTATTGTTTGAGCTGACTGGAACTTGTTCATCCCAACACTCCTGATAAGGGGTTCTTGTAGTTACTGTTCTGTATTCAGGACTGCTTTTAATAACTCTTACACTATCAGAATAACTAATAGTTTCAGCAAATAAAGAAGTGCAAAATGCGACTGCAGAGATTAATATTAAAGATTTTTTCATGATAATACTCCTTTTTTAGCATTATTGTATCTAAAATTTGTTAATATGTTGTAAATATTTTATACCCAAAAAAGAGGATCCGTTTTTGAAGCACCTTATAAATACTAGAGATTTTTCTCTCTTGGAGATTGATGAATTATATGATAGAGCAGAGGTTTTTTTGGATAACAAACAAAGAGA
Organism: Campylobacterales bacterium; assembly: GCA_024280575.1. GTDB lineage: Bacteria > Campylobacterota > Campylobacteria > Campylobacterales > Sulfurospirillaceae > JAADIZ01. The sequence continues at coordinate 115,499 of JAJRPV010000014.1, read as the reverse complement.
CATACTTCAAGGCCGTACAATTATCACTATTTTTTTTGAAAATTCAACTAGAACAAGGAGCAGTTTTGAGATTGCGGCAAAAAGATTGGGGGCCAATGTAGTCAGTCTGGATGTTTCCCATAGCTCGTCAAGCAAGGGCGAGACACTTCTTGATACAGCTGCAAATCTTGATGCTATGGGACCGGATGCTATCGTTGTTAGACATAAAAGAGCAGGTGTTCCTCATATTTTGTCAAAGCATGTGAAGTGTCCCCTGATAAATGGAGGCGATGGTTCTCATGCTCATCCTACTCAGGCTCTTCTTGATTTTTTTACGATAAAACAGCATTTTAACGGCGATATTAAAGGCAAGAAAATTGCGATTATCGGAGACATAAAAAATTCTCGTGTTGCAAATAGCAATATAGAGCTCTTGAGTCGCGCAGGATTGGAAGTGATACTAGTCGCTCCTCCTCACTTTTTACCTAAAACTCACCTGAGGGTTTCTCACAATATAAAAGAAGTTATAGATGATGTAAATATCATTATGAGTCTGAGAACCCAAACAGAAAGACATGCAAATCAAATATACTCTTCATTGAAAGATTATGCAGAAGATTTTTGTATAACGCTTGATTTGATGGGTGATCGTGATATACTTCTTTTACATCCCGGACCGGTTCATAGAAATGTAGATATAGATGATGTGATGATGGAAGATCCAAGATGCAAAGTATTGGAACAGGTAAAAAACGGAGTTGCTGTCAGGATGGCGGTTTTGGAGAAATTAATATGTGCTTAAAGGGGTATTTATGCTAACTTCTATGTTGAGTGATGAAAAGTTTTGTGATATTATGGAAAATAATATACGAGATATACTAGAGTATTTATTGTTTGAAAATATCAATTTTTCTATTTTAACCAATGTTTCGGAAGTTGATTTTAATCCTCCTCTTCCTAGTGATATAAAAGATACTTTTAAGTCGATAACTATGTTTGTATTGGCTGGATATACACTTGAAAGTGCTATGTTGAATGATGAACTCTTAAGCTTTGAAGCAGGATTTGGTGCAGATAATTACGGATCTTTAGTAACTATTCCTACTCTTGCTATTTTGCAAATTATTGTGGAAGATACACCAATTTTTATAAACCTGAGTATCCCTGTAAATAAGAAAATAAGAAAAAAAGAGGCAAGAGGGGTTAAAAAGTCGATGGAAGCTCTGCTTTCAAACCCCGAAAATAAAAAATTATTAAAAAAATAATTATATTCTTCTTTTGTGCATAAGATAAGAGATAAGCGTGTCTAGTGTGGCGTCATGTTTTCTGTCTTTTAAGTAAGCTAAGTAAAGGATTCGAGAAAGTTTGAAATCCTTAATTCTAGCACAGTAAAGTGTCCCATTTTCTAACTCATCTTTGATAATATGCCTTGAAATGATAGAGACAGTCGCCGTGTCTTCGCTAGGAGTTTTTAAAATCATTTGCTTTACTGCGGTAGAGCTTGAAACAGTACTTCTTAAATTAAAGGATTTACAATCTATTCCCATGGCGTCAAAAGCTTCTTGCACTATTTTTCTAGTATGTGAATTTTCTTCTCTGCAAATCCAGTGATAGTTATAAAGATCCTCTGGTTTGACATATTTTGGAAGAGGGGATTTGCTGACTAAAAATAGTTCATCTTCTAGCCACTCTCTAAAAATAATATCATCTCTAAATACAGGATGTTCTAAAATCGCAAAATCTACTTTTCTATCCACTAGCTCTTCTGTGATTTTTTCCGAATCATCTATCTCAAGCATCACATCATTCTTAATTTCTTCTTTAATTTTACTTAGAAATCCTGGCAATATATAGTTCCCAATCATAAAAGAAGCGCCAAGTATAAAAATTATATCTTTGTTTATTAGTTTGAGCATCTCTTTTTCAGAACTATTAATACACTTGTCTAGCTTAAGAGCAATTTTATGAAATTCTTCCCCGGTTTTAGTGAGTCTTATACCATTTTTCTTTCTGTCCACTATCTTATCTTCTATATAGTCTTCCAAAAGTTTTATTTGTTGAGTAACAGCAGGCTGGCTGATGCCAAGTTTTTTTGATGCTTTTGAAAAACTTTTTTCTCTAACAACAGTTAAAAAAGTTTCAATTTTTGTAAAATCCTTTAACATAAATTCTCCTAACAAGTTCATATTTTTTAAATTATAACTAAAAATGATAATTTATACAATAGCATTTTGTGTAAAATTTGTAAGATTTATATAATTTTTGATATAATAGAAACAAATTATACTAAGAAAGTACAGAATGGATAAAATATTAAGTGAATTAAATGAAAACCAAAAAGAAGCTGCCAAGCATATAGATGGTCCTTTATTGATACTAGCAGGAGCAGGAAGTGGAAAGACCAAGACTATAACCACTAGAGTCGCTTATCTTATATCTTTGGGAATTGACCCCTCTAGTATATTAACTTTAACTTTTACAAACAAAGCAGCGAGCGAGATGAGAGATCGTGCACGTTCTATGATAGGGGATGTCAGGTATCCTCCGCTTCTTTGCACCTTTCATAAATTTGGACTGCTTTTTTTAAAATTTAATATCAATAAGCTCGGTAGAAGTAATGGTTTTGTCGTAATTGATACAGATGATAAAAAGAGAATTATTAAAAGTTTTGGTGTAGATATGCCTATCTCTTTGGTGGCAAGTGAAATATCAAGATATAAGAATTCCCTTATTTCGCCGGAAGAAGTTTTTAAAAAAGCTGAAAAAAAAGACTATAAAGCGATAGCAAAATTGTATGAGCAATATGAAAATTATATAGCTAGCAATAATCTTGTGGATTTTGATGATCTTTTGGTGCTAACATATAAAATACTTGATTTTGATGAAAAATTATGTGCCGAAACAAGTGAAAGATACAAATATATAATGGTAGATGAATACCAAGATACAAATGAACTTCAGTCAATGCTTTTGAGAAAACTCTGCTTGACCCATGAAAATCTTTGTGTTGTTGGTGATGATGATCAAAGTATCTACGGTTGGCGTGGGGCAAATATAAAAAATATTTTAGAATTCCATAACTCATTTGATCATGTAAAAGTTACAAAGTTGGAAAAAAATTATAGATCAACCAGTCAAATTCTAAAAGCAGCAAATGATTTAATAGATCACAATAGGTAAAGAATAGGAAAAAATTTAGTTAGTGTTTTTGGAGATGGAAAAGAGATAGAATTTTTAGAATCTCATGATGAAAACTATGAATCACAAGCCATAGCAAGAAAAATAAAAAAATTAATCGATAGCGGAGGTGATTCAAAAAACATAGCTGTATTGTATAGAATCAATGCACTTAGCCGTTCACTTGAAGAAGGTTTAAACAAAGAAGGTATCTCTTACAATATGGTAGGCGGAGTAAAATTTTACGAAAGAGCAGAGATAAAAGATCTTATCAGTTATCTTCGAATCATAGCTAATGAGCATGATGATTTTTCCATGAAAAGGATAATAAACAAGCCAAAAAGAGGCTTAGGAAGTGTAACCGTAGATAAAATCTTAAAAGCAGCTTATCAAAATAAAATATCTATGTATGAATACATAACAACAAATGTTGATGAAGTTAAAAATATGACAAGCAAAAAAGGTTTTTTAGCTTTGGAAGAATTTGTTAGCAATATCCAGAAACTAAAAGAGTTAAATTCTAATAAAGCTTATGATTTTATCTTTGAATTAGAAAGTGCTTTCAAGATAAGAGAGCATTACGATATGCTTCCTGATGCACTTGACCGAGTCTCTAATATAGATGAATTTTACGGACTTTATAGAGATTTTATAAAACAAAATACTGATGCAGGAGTGGAGGATTTTTTAAATGATTTAGCACTTCAAAGTGATCAGGATCAGATAGACAATGAGCATATTTCTATCATGAGCGTACATGCAAGTAAAGGTTTAGAATTTGAATACCTTTTTGTGATTGGTTTAGAAGAGGGATTTTTCCCATTAATCGGAGATGGAAGCGATATAGAAGAGGAGAGAAGGCTCGGATATGTGGCAATCACAAGAGCAAAAAGAGAGTTAACTCTAAGTTCCGTACAAAGTAGATTTTATAAAGGTCGAAGAGCGGAGCTTAAAAAAAGCAGATTTTTAAAAGAGGCTGGAGTTTGCAAGGGAAGTTTGATACTTGAAAAAACAACTTCATACAAAAAGGGTGATTTGGTTAAGCATAAAATCTTTGGAATCGGAAGAGTTTTTGAGATAAGCAAGGTAAAAAGAGAATTTAAACTAAAGATTAATTTTAGTGGAACCAAGAGAGATATTTTGGCTTCATTTGTTGAGAAAATATGAATAAACTTTTTGTCGCATACAAGCCAAAGGGATTATCTTCAAATTATTTTTTGAGAAAGATTAAAAGAAGATACGAGGTTAAAAAAGCGGGATTTTCCGGTACGCTTGATCCTTTTGCGAGTGGAGTTTTGATCGTGGCTTTTGGGCAGTTTACGAAGTTATTTAGATTTTTAAAAAAAGAGCCAAAAAGATACAGAGCTACTTTATGGATAGGTGCATACAGCCCTACCTTAGACACTGAAAAGATAGAGAGTGTAAAAACTCTTGCACCGTTTTCAAAAGACTCTATAAACATAATAGCTAAAAGTTTTTTAGGAGAGATAGAGTATCTACCGCCAAAATACAGTGCAAAAAGAGTTGATGGTAAAAGAGCTTATAAATTAGCAAGAGACGGCGAGGAGTTTGAACTCAAAAAGATTAAAAGCACTATTTATGATTTCAAAATTCTTCACTATATGCACCCTTTTTTAACTTTTGAATTAGGTATTAGCGAGGGTGGTTATGTCAGAAGTATCGGAAGTCTTTTTGCTGAAAAATTAGGATTTGACGTAATTTTAAGCTCTCTGGAGAGACTTAGTGAAGGCGATTTTGTATATAATAATGAAGAAGTTCTAAATCCATTGGATTATTTGAAGATAGAAGACAATATTTATTTAGGTGAAAATGACGACATAGAGCTTGGAAGAAAATTAGATAAAAACAATTTTGAAAGAAAAGAAAATGGTATCTATAAGCTAGTGGATGAAAAATATCTAGCCATTATAGAGATAGGTGATGATGAGGTAAAATATCTGTTAAATAAGGTAAAGCTGTGCTAGTATTATCAAGAAAAGTAGGGGAATCTATACTTTTGGATGACAAAATAACTATAAAGGTTATGGATATTTCAAAGGGTATGGTGAGAATTGGAATTGACGCTCCAAAAGAGATGTTGATTTTGAGAAAAGAGTTGGAAGAAGCAGTTAAAGATATGAATATAAAAGCTGTAAAAAGTGCAAGCTTTGAAGATTTGAGTTCTCTTAGCGAAAAACTTAAAAAATGAAATACAAGGCTTATTCTAAAGTAAATATTTTTTTAAAGATAGTTGGAGTTAGAGGAAATTATCACGAGATAATATCTAGATTTATCTTGGTTAAAAATCTTTTTGACGAGCTTTGTTTCACAGAAAAGAAAAGTGATGATGAGTTTGAATTAAATGGAGATTTTGGTTGTCATCTTTCCCAAAATACAATATATAAGGCTTATGAAGCCTTGAAAAAAGCCGGCTTTAAAGAACAAGTTTGTAAATTATTTGAAGAAAAAGCCCTACGAGTAGAGAAAAATATCCCTTCTTTTGCAGGCCTTGGCGGAGGAAGCAGCGATGCAGCTTCGTTTTTGCATATGGTAAATCAGGAAGCTAATCTAAATCTGACTGACGCAGAATTGGCAGATATAGGGCTTGATGTAGGGGCTGATGTGCCTTTTTTTATATATAATTATGAGAGTGCAAATGTATCAGGTATCGGAGAAATAGTGGAAAGATTTGAAGAAAAAGCCCTACATGTAGAGGTTGTTACCCCGGATATAAAATGCGATACGGGTGCAATTTACAGGGCATTTAGGCAAAATTATAAAACTGATATAAATTTAGCCCAAAATATGTCAAAAACAAAAAGTGAAGAGTTAGTGAAAACATACAGGGATTTAGAATTAAATGATTTGTTGAAGCCGGCATTAAAAATAGAAAAAAATTTAGAAAATTACAGAAAAGAAAATTGGTTTTTCAGCGGAAGCGGTAGTAGTTTTTTTAAAATAGTAGGTATATAAAAATATGGGTGAAACAATAGCGAGAAATAAAAAAGCATATCATGATTATGAGATATTGGATACTTTTGAAGCCGGGATTGAGTTAAAAGGCAGTGAAGTTAAGGCTATCAGGGGTGGCAGAGTCAATCTTAAAGACTCTTTTGTGAAGATTATAAAAGGTGAGGCATATCTGTTTGGTATGCATGTTTCACATATAAAAACGGCAAATATACATTTTGCTCCGGCTGAAAGAAGAGACAGAAAACTACTGTTGCACAAAAGAGAGATTGAGAAGTTAGAAAAAAAAGTCAATCGTGACGGCTTGACGATAGTGGGGCTTAGCATATATTTTAATTCCAGAAATATGGTAAAACTAAAAATTGCTTTGGCAAAAGGAAAAGCTTTGCACGACAAACGAGAAGATTTAAAGAAAAAAGACGCCAAAAGAGAAGCGCAAAGAGCTATGAAGGATTTTAGAAATGGCTAGAGTTGATACGGAAATTGAAAACGAATATGAAGAAGAGTGGGAATTAGAAGAGCCAAAATTATATAAAGTTTTGCTCTTAAATGATGATTATACAAGTATGGATTTTGTAGTGATGGTGTTAATGGAGATTTTTCACCAAAGTGCCGGAAAAGCAAATTCTATTATGTTTAAAATTCACGAAGAGGGTTCAGGGCTTTGTGGCGTTTATACATATGAAGTAGCTGAGACAAAGATAGCACAAGTTCATAATTTGGCAAAAGAGCATCAATTTCCACTTCGTGCAACTATGGAAGAGGAGTAGGTATGGTAAGCCAGGAATTAAATATACTTTTTAGCGAAACGATAGGTTTTGTAAAACATCATAAGTACGAATATATCACAATAGAGCATCTGTTTTTTTCTATGTTGCAAAATCCTTCAATTGTAGAAGTTTTAAAAAAATGCAATGCAAATATAGATGAAATTTCAGATAATTTAAGAAAATATTTCACTCTGCATTCCCCGATAGTCATAGATAAAGAACAATATGAACCGATAGAAAGCGTCTCACTCGCAAGAGTAGTGGAAAATATGATGCTTCACTCAAAATCAGCAGGTAAAGTAGAAGCAAATGTGTTTGATCTTTTGGTAGCTATTTTTCAAGAAGAGCACTCATACAGTGCCTGGTTGCTTCAGCAACAGGGTATTTCGAGATTGGAGATACTTGAGGCAATCACAGAGGCAACAGAGCCTGAGCAAAAGGAGAGTGAAAACGATGACAGTGCTTTGGGTAAATATTGTATAAATCTTGTGAGTTTGGCAAAAGAAGGCAAACTAGATCCGTTGATTGGAAGAGTTGATGAGTGTAACCGCGTGATTCAGGTGCTTTGTAGAAGAAAGAAAAACAATCCTTTACTAGTGGGAGAACCGGGAGTCGGAAAAACTGCGGTTATCGAAGGCATCGCACAATTGATAGTAAATGATAATGTGCCAGATATTTTGAAGGATTCATCTTTGTATGCACTGGATATGGGCTCACTTCTTAGCGGAACAAAGTATCGAGGCGATTTTGAAAAGAGGCTGAAAGAGATTTTAAAAGAGTTGGAAAATGAAGAAAACGCCATACTTTTCATAGATGAAATTCACACGATAGTCGGAGCGGGTGCCACAAGTGGCGGATCTATGGACTTGTCAAATCTTCTTAAGCCATCTTTAGCTTCGGGAAAACTCAAATGTATCGGTGCCACAACTTATGGAGAATTTAGAAACTTTTTTGACAAAGACAGAGCACTAAGTAGAAGATTTGCCAAGATAGATATAGATGAGCCAACACTTGAAGACAGCTATAAAATACTTCTAGGACTAAAAGGAAGTTATGAGGAGCATCACGGAGTAAAATACCCAAATACGGTTTTAAAAAGCTCGGTTGAGCTTGCTAAAAAATATATAAATGACAGGTTTTTGCCGGATTCCGCCATAGATTTGATAGATGAGGTAGGAGCTTCATTTCATCTGCTAAAGCGAAAAAGAAAGAGGGTGAGTATAATTGATATTGAAAATATACTTGAAAAAATTGCCCATATCCCAAACAGACATATCAATGCAGATGAAAGTGAAGTCATAGGAAGTTTGGAAAAAAATCTTAAATCAAAAGTTTTTGGGCAAGATGAGGCGATACATGCCCTGGTCCGTGCGATTAAAAGGTCTCGCGCCGGACTTGGAAACGCAGATGCGCCGATAGGTTCTTTCTTGTTTGCAGGCCCTACGGGAGTGGGAAAAACTGAAGTTGCAAAACAACTTTCAAATGAGCTTGGTGTAAATTTTGAAAGATACGATATGAGTGAATATATGGAAAAACATACTATCAGCCGACTCATAGGAGCACCTCCGGGATATGTAGGTTTTGAGGATGGTGGACAATTGACGCAGAGTATCAAAAAACATCCTTATTCTGTTTTGCTTTTGGATGAAGTAGAAAAAGCTCATCCGGATTTGCTAAATGTACTTTTGCAGATTTTTGACGGAGCTGTTTTGACCGATAATAATGGAGTAAAAACCGACTTTAGAAATGTCATCATCATCATGACTTCAAATCTTGGCACAAAAGAGGGAGTGCATATGGGTTTTGAAAAAGATGAGTCTTTCAAAGCGCATAATGCAATCAAAGATTTCTTTGCTCCAGAATTTAGAAACAGACTAGATGATATTATATATTTTAAATCCCTTAATACTAATATTATGATAGAAATTGTACAAAAAGTAATAGATGAATTAGAAGAGCAGTTAAAAGAGAAAAAAGTAAATATTGAGTTATCACCAGCCGCTAAAAAACATTTTGCAACCAAAGGCTTTAGTAAAGATATGGGCGCGCGCGCGATGAGAAGAGTGATACAAGAGGAGATAAAAAATCCACTTAGCGAAGAGATACTTTTTGGTAAATTAAAACGAGGCGGAACGGCAAAGATTGATTATCGTAAAAAAGAACTTAGCTTTAAATATGAAAGTCTATAGTTGCCTGAAACTATATTTATACCGCAACTAAGTAAATATTCATACGCTTTTCCAAAGCCTAGAGATGCAAGTGAAAAAGGCCTTCTTGCGTGGGGTGGAGATTTAAACAGAGATAGAGTTTTGATGGCATATATGAACGGGATTTTCCCTTGGTATAATGTAGATGATCCGATTCTTTGGTGGTCGCCGGACCCAAGACTTGTGCTTTTTACCAAAGATATAAAGATTTCAAAAAGCCTGAAAAAGAGTATGAAAAAATTTGAAGTGCGTTATGATACGAATTTTGATAAAGTTATTAATTCATGCAAGGATGTACGCCTGGAAAATTGCGAAGACAGTTGGATAAGTGATGATATTATTGAACTTTTTAATGCTCTACATGTAGAGGGTTTTGCTCATAGTGTCGAGACTTATTTGGATGATAAATTAGTCGGTGGACTTTATGGCTTGAGTATCGGCGGTATGTTTTGCGGAGAGTCTATGTTTAGTACAAAAAGTGATGCTTCCAAAACGGCTCTTGTGGCACTTTGTTCAAAGATGGATGAAATTGGCGGTGATTTTATAGATTGTCAAATTCCGACAAATCATCTTAAATCTATGGGTGCCAAAGAGATGAAAAGAGATGAATTTTTAGATTTAGTAAAAAAATCATTAGAGATAAAGAGCAACACAATAGAGTGGAGAAATTAATGATAGAGCAAATTGCCCCTGTGTTTTTGTTTGTCCTTGTCGGGTATCTTTTTAAAATCTTTAAAGAAGATATATCAAATGCACTTATAGAATTTGTCATTTATTTTTCACTGCCGGCTCTTGCACTTTCAAAAGTGAGAGCTTTAGATTTTAATGCTGTCATATTGAAAGTTATAGCGATTAGTTATATTGCTATGTTTATAGCTTTTATTCTCTCTTTGATAATAGGCAAACTTTTAAGATTATCTAAAAAAGATTTGGCTACTTTTATGATAGTTTCAATTTTTGGGAATACCTCTTTTGTCGGATTCTCCTATATTGAATCACTCTATTCCATGCACGAGATAGTCTATGCTTTGGTGTATGACCAATTAGGTTCATTTGTAGCACTTTTGACTTTCGGCGTAGCTATTATTTCATGGGGAGGCGGCAAGAAAGAGGGATTTAAAAGAGATGTTTTGAAGCAGATATTTCTCTCACCGCCTCTTATGGCAATTGTAGTTGCAGTGTATTTTCACGGTACGGTTTTCCCATCTTATCTAGAGGGAATACTAGACAAGCTTCAAGCTACCTTGATACCTCTTGTTACTATCATAGTCGGTATGAAATTAGATATCAGAGCTTTAGGATATTATTTCAAAGAAAATGTGATAGCTTTGTTTATAAAGATGTTTTTGACTCCTTTTATATTGTTTGGCTTGATGTATTTTTTCGTGGATTTCACAGCTGTTTGGGCAAAAGTAACATTTCTAGAAATTGCGATGCCACCTATGACAATGGCAACAGTTTTTGCGATAAAAGGCGGATTAAATAAAAATTTGGCGATAAACACATTGGCTCTAGGCATAATTGTATCATTTGTGAGCATAGTCGCCTGGAACAGTATATTAGGCTAGTATTATTTATTTAGCTTCTGGAGCTTCTCATTTTTTATGTGTACACTTGATCTGTTTGAAATATTTTCCTGCATAAAATACAGTGTTGCTAAAGAAAAAATAACAAAGAGCGACAAAATTACAATGACTAAATAAATATTTGCATGTTCTTTGTTGAATATCATATTATACTCCTTGACTTAAGAATGACTAAATTGTAACATAATAAGATAAATTTTATCTTATTTAAAAATTATTAATAAAAATTATAATAATATTTTTAGTTTTTATATCTTAAAAGGCGATGTTGGTAAATTTTTATTTGAAATTATGTAAAGTTTATTGTAAAATGTATAACGAGAATAAATAAGGATGTAGTATGGCTGGTATTATTTTTTCAAAAAAAGATTTAGTGTCGTTAGTGGACTATCATATAGCTCTGTTGGAACGACTAGGTTTGAGCGATGAAGAACCATTTTCTATCATATATTTTTTACCCGGTGATGATAAAAATACCGAGAGTATTGCTATGATTAAAAAGATTTTAAGACAAAGTGATGCTCTTTTTGAATTAGATAATGCTTTTGTTATTTTACTGACTTGTTCTGATTGGAATGGAGCTAGTGAACTCTTGGCGGGAATTCAGGATTTTTTAGGACAAAAGATTGACGACAATCTTGTCTAGTATCCGGAAGACGGCACAGATGCTAAAGAGCTTTTAGAAAAACTTGAGAGTTTTATAGAGAAAAACAGTAACAATGTTGTTAAGCTTATTGATTAAGGATGAGGAACTTTTATCTTAGAATTTAAACTCCATGCCGTAACAATCATCAGCAGGACTATGGAAGACGGTGATAAAATTCCAGCTAAATTTACCAGATAAAATACCCATAGAAGTATGGCTCCCAATGGTGTCGGAACTCCTGTAAAAAACTTTTCCACTTCACCCGCATCCGCATCTATATTAAATTGAATTAATCTTCTAAGGCCAGAAATTACATAATAGATACTCACAATCCCAGATATGAACAATCCAAAACCGCTAAATGAAACAGCATATATAGCTTGAAAGATAAAAAACACGGGTACTAAAACAAAACTCAAAAAATCTGCAAAACTGTCTAACTGTATGCCAAATTCACTTGAGAGTTTATACTTTCTTGCGACTTTCCCATCCATAATGTCAAAAGCACCGCCCATCCATGCAAAAACGGCTGCCCATAAAAATATATTTTGAGATATGAGATAAGTTGCGATTAACCCTGCGGCAATATTTGAAAAAGTGATTAAATTAGCAAGATTAAAATGTGATTTACTAGAATAGAGAAACTTCATATGATTATCCTTTGTTTAAAGCGGTATTATAGCAAAATATAATTGACAAGTTTAAATACCTTAGGTACAATAATCATAATAGATATGAGGCAAATTATGAAAACAGATTTTAATGATGAAGAGATAGAAAGATATGCAAGGCATATAATACTGCAAAATATCGGCATAGAAGGGCAGTTAAAGCTTTTAAACTCAAAAGTTTTAATCATAGGTGCCGGAGGTCTCGGGAGTCCGGCGGCTTTATATTTGGCGGCTGCCGGAGTTGGAACTATTGGGATTGCTGATGGAGATGAGGTGGACTTAAGTAATCTGCAAAGACAGATAATTCACACAACCAAAGATATAGGGGTGCCAAAAACCAAATCAGCGAAAAATAAGATGGAAGCGTTAAATCCGGGTATAAATGTTATCACATATAATGAATATTTAAATGCTTCAAATATCTTAGATATTGTCTCAAAGTATGATTTTGTGATTGACGGAGCTGATAATTTTGCTACAAAATTTCTGATAAATGATGTCTGTGTATTAGCAAACAAAGCTTTTTCACATGGTGGAATTTTAAGGTTTATAGCTCAAACCATGACTGTAATTCCACATGAGTCTGCATGTTATGCCTGTGTATTTGATTCTCCGCCACCGGTTGATAGTGTGCCAACTTGCTCACAAGCCGGAGTTTTGGGAACGATAGCTGGGATACTTGGAAGCATACAAGCAACTGAGGCTGTAAAATATTTATTAAATGAGGGTGAGCTTTTGACTGACAAATTACTTATAGTCGATGCTTTAAGTATGGATTTTGACAAGGTAAAATTTAAGAAAAATCCAGATTGTAGAGTATGCGGAAAAAATGGTATAAAAAAATTAAGTGATTATGAACAAAATAGTTGTGAGGTAAAGATATTAGTGATATAAAAAAAGATTTTAGAGGTATAAAATGTCCTGTGAATTTTGCAAAAACAAAGTTGGTTCTTCAAGGTATGAAAAATGGTGATATTTTAGAGCTTTATATAGATGATGGCTCAGCCATCAAAAATCTTCCTGGCTCAGTTGAAAAAGAGGGTCATAAAGTTTTATCAAGAAAAGAACAAAGAGACGGTAGCTGGTGCATAGTGATAGAAAAAGGCTAGCATGAGGCTTTTTATAGACGGTGATGCTTTTCCAAACCTTTTAAAACCGATAATCCTAAAAGCCATAGAGAGACTGAGTTTAGAAACATATGTCGTAGCAAATAAAAAGATAAATATAGGAAAATCAAAAAATATAAGCTATATCATAGTGAGTGCCGGAGCAGATGAAGCAGACAATCATATTGTTGATATGCTAAAAGAAGAAGATTTGGTAATCACCGCTGATATCCCTTTGGCTGATAGAGTGATCAGTAAAAATGCTCATGCGATAGACCATCGAGGTGAACTGTACAGCGTGGACAACATCAAACAATACTTAGCTATGAGAAATTTAATGCAAAGCATCAGAGACAGCGGCGAGATGACCAGAGGTCCATCTGCTTTTGGGCAAAAAGATGCTCATCTATTTGCAAATCAATTAAATGCTTTTTTTATTAAATACCAGAATTCTCACTAGATAAATCAAAAATAGCGGCAACAATAAAACATCTAAAACAAATCTACCAAAATACAACATAGATAGATTTAAAAGTGCTGTTATGAATTTTGTTGAATTTGTTGTGTAGTAAACAATAGATTTTCGTATAGATTCTATTGAATTTTCGGTTTTTGGAGGTGAGCTTAAAATTTCCAAATTTGACTCAATTTTTGTTTGAAAAATTTCTTTGTATGTATAGTCTGAGATAAGAGCGCTAAAAGGGATAAAAATTCTTGCAATAATCAAGATTATCAAAATTTTTTTAATATAATCTCTTTTGATAAAAATACCTATTACGGATAAAACAATAACAATCAAAACCATCAGTGGGGTTTTGGAAACTTCATAGATAATCTTTTCGCTGCCAAGCGCCCAGATTGAGAGAGTAATCATATCTGAAAATCGCTCTATCGCATCATTGATGGGATCCACTGCCTGACCGATAGCGATATTTGCTTCAACTCCTATACCAAAGTTAAGAGAACTTTCTTGTATAACAGAAACTGCGGCGTTTAAACCTCTGAGAGTTGCATAGGTAATGGCTGATTTCGCAAGTGAATTATTTATATAGTTTTTAGATAAATTATCATAAAGAGGTGTGGAGATAAATATAAAAACAGCAAAGAGGGGCAATAGTATCTTTTGAATTGAAATATTATATTTTAAGAGAAAATTTTGCATAAAAATCCTTTATAGAATGCAAGGAATTATCATTTTTGTTTTTTGCTTGTAAATGCTGTATTGAGAAGATATTTGACTCCAAAGTGCTTCTTCTTTTTTAGCTTTTAAAACAATAACTAAAATCAGTAGTAAATATATGAAAATATTGCTTATATTTATATTGTAAACAATAACTCCAAACATCATGAGAGCCACAGAAAAATACATAGGATGTCTTATGTATTTGTATATGCCATGCGTTACTAAAGATGCGCCATCTTTTATCTCGGGAATAATATTGAAATTATGCAGCTCGTTGTTATATATTGCATAAATACCAATGATAAAACCGATAATAAATATGCTAAATGGTACGATTTGCAAAAGATAGTGTTTATTTAAATATAAAAGCACAGCCATAAAAATATATTGTAACGATACTAATAAATACGAGTAAAATTTTTGTTTCATACCCTATTTTATCAAAATAGGGTAAATTAAATATTTATTTATATTAAAACTGTATAATTCCCAACGGTTTATAAGTAATGGTGGGCAAAGATTGCCTCAATTCAAACTTTTTAATTTTATTTTTTAGGTTAACACCTCTTCAAAGAAAATGGAAAACAAAAGGATGGAAAACAATTAAGAGTTCATCTCTTATGGAAAACAAAGAAATGGAAAACAAAAATGGAAAACACACCACAATACCTTTTTACAAGTGAAGTAGTAAGCCCCGGACATCCGGATAAATGTGCCGATATCATAGCAGACAGCATTGTAGATGCTTTGATTATCGCTGATCCCAACTCAAGAGTTGCTAGTGAAGTATTTGTAGCGGGCAAAAATATCATTATAGGCGGTGAAGTCAAAACTTCAGCTAATTTGGACATAGAAGATTATGAAGATATAGTAAAAAATGCTCTTATTAAGATAGGATATGATGGAAAATCTGCCTTCACAAGAGAGCAATGCCTGCATCCTGATGATGTTAAAATTCAAGTTCTGTTAAACAGACAATCAAGTGACATATCTCAAGGAGTTGATCAAGAAACCGGAGAAATTGGAGCAGGCGATCAGGGAATTATGTTTGGTTTTGCCACAAATGAAACAGCGGATTTTATGCCCTCGGCCATCACTTATGCGAGGATGATTTGCGATAAAGTTTATAATTATGCACTAAATCACAACCAAAAACTAGGAGTTGATATAAAAACTCAAGTGACTATGGATTATGGTACAAAAGAAAATTTTGAAAATTGCCTTCCCCAAAAAATTCATACTATAGTAGTTTCAGCTCCATCAGTTGAAGATATGCCCATAGAAGAGGTGAGAGAGCTTTTGAAAGGCTTAATAGACGATACGGGGCTTCCTCCAAGACTGTATGATCCGGAAAATACGATCTTGCATCTAAATCCGACAGGCAGATATGTAAATCACAGTCCTTTGCATGATTCGGGACTGACGGGGCGAAAACTAATAGTAGATAGTTTTGGCGGATATTCACCCATTGGTGGGGGTGCACAAAGTAGTAAAGATTATACAAAAGTTGACAGAAGCGGTCTTTATGCAGCTCGATGGCTGGCAAAAAATATAATAGCAAGCGGATTGGCTAAAAAATGCTCAGTACAACTCTCTTATGCGATTGGAGTGGCAAAACCACTCTCAATCAGTGTTGATACCTTTGGTACAAATGTCAGTGTAAGTGATGATGTGCTGTCAAATTTTGTGATTAACACTTTTAGCCTGACACCTAGATGGATAACAAAAAAATTTGGACTAGATAAACCAAGCCGTGAAACTTTCTTATATGCTGATGTAGCAGCACGAGGACAAGTCGGACAAAGTGATTATCCGTGGGAAAAATTAGACGCAGTAGAGCTTTTCGAGGCTTTAATATAAGGCTACATGTAGGGCTGTTATGAAAATAAAAACTTCTGTTTCAGTTGTCATACGCATTTTGCTTTGGGTATTTTTACTCGCTGGTGGCGCGATATTTGGAATAGTTAGAGATTTGAACAGCCCTTTGTGGCATAGTTATACTTTTCATATAATCAGTCTTATTTTGGGATATTTTATACTTGTTTTTGCTTTTAGATCTGCCGCAAATGGCGGACTAGAACTAAAAAAAGGACGAGTTGGAGATATTCCGAGACTCGAAACCAACCATCTTGTAAGTACGGGAATTTACAGTTGTATGAGACATCCCATGCTTTTTGGACTAACTCTTTTACCTCTAGGAACAGCTCTGATAATAGGTTCACCTACTTTTATCTCTTTTATCGCTCCGCTTGAAATGTTATTTATCATTTTTATGGTTATCATTTTTGAAGAGTGGGAAGTGAGAAAAAAATTCGGACTTGATTATATAGAATATGCCAAGAAAACTCCGATGGTAAGTTTTAAGCAGGAGTGCCTAAAAAAACTCTTTGGAAAAATAAAACAAACTACGGTTTGATGATACCACTGATTCCTCCATTTGCACTGTGCAATATCACAGTGTTGTATTTTTTTGCATACAATTTTAAGAGCAAATGCTGAAGTGTCGGTTCGATTGACGGTTTGAACCAAGCATTATTACTGATGGCTATCATATATTTGGGATGGTTTTCAAATAGTTTGTCTGTTGTGGCTTCAAAGCATACTGCACTTCTGAATTTTATACCTTTTATGTCGAAATCATATGGAGTTTTTGCTCTTGAATAGTCAGTTGCAGAGTTAAAAAATATTTTATTTATAAATTTGTTTAAAAAACCAGGCAATGGTATCTCTTCACCAAATGGAACCAAAGTAACTTTGTGGGCTATTTGCATATTTCCATCACTGAAAAAATAGGACGAGTTGTATATTTTATGATTTTCATAAGTTAAGCCTCCGGCTACAATATTGATTTTTTTGGATAACTTTTTTAACTCAGCAATTTCATCAATATGCAGATTTAAGTATTGTGGGAATACACTCTCAGGAAGTATAACCAAGTCATATCTTTTATCAATTGCATCAATAATATAATCGAAATTCTCTTTCACGAGTTTTTTTTCATATTTTGGGTTCCACTTATTATCTTGATTGGTATTTGTTTTGACAATCTTTACATGTAGAGGAATTTTATCTCTTTTATATGCAGGATGATATAAACAAGTAACAAAAAGAAGAAGAGAAAACATCTTATGCCATTTTGGAAGTTTTACAAGCACCGCAATTCCAATTAAAAACAGAGCATAAAATATAATTTGCATATTAAAATAGCTATTGATTAAACTAAGTTCAAGTTTTAACCAGTTAAACCCAAAAGGAGAGATGAAACTAAGAGAAAAAATTAAAACAACTCTTGCATAGATATTGTCAAAAAATGCAATAATTCTAAAAATCAATCCATAAATAAGGGCAATTCCAAAGATCACAAAAGGGATAAGAAAACTTAAATCATAGTATCTAAAACTAAGGCTAATCCAATAGAACCAAAAAATTCCTATGAAAAAACCACTCCAAAAAAACTCATATTTATTTGCTTTCAAAAGTAGATAAAACCCTAAAATAGGAAAAATAGAGTTCAAAATCTTTGATGAAATATGAAAATATTCAAGATATATAAAAATAGATAAACAAAAAGCAATAACAAAGGCTTTTATTATGTAAGAAATGGTAAAATAATCTCTTAAAATTTTTACATAAAAGGATTTACATGCAAGGCGGTTCAAATATGCTGACTTCTTTATTACCATTGATCGTACTTTTCGCGATTTTTTATTTTTTGGTTATAAGACCTCAACAAAAACAAGCAAAACAACACAAGGATATGATTGCAGGTCTCAAAAAGGAGACAAGGTTATCACAAATGGTGGACTTATCTGTCAAGTAATTAAACCAGAAGAGAATTTTATCAAAGTTTCACTTAATAATGAAGTAACGGTTAAAATCTCAAGAGAATATATAGCGAAAAAAATAGATGAGTAAGGGTGGATTAAATTACCGCTTGGTGATTTTTTTCATTGCGATTATATTTGGGGTTGGCTTTTCCTTGCCAACCTTTTTGCAAACCGATAAAGGTGCAAAGATATCCTTAGGGCTTGATCTTCAAGGTGGCTTGCATATGCTTCTAGGTGTGAAGACTGATGAAGCAATAAAATCAAAGATGAAATCAATCGCTTCAAGCATAAAATTTTTTACAGATAATAACGACATAGTTATTGATGAATTAAGGGTGAAAGATGACTTGGTTACTTTTACACTTTTAGACGGTGATGAAGAGAAAAATCTTGATGCCATGATTAAAAAAATACCAGGTGTTCAAGTCAAGAAAAATAAACTTTCTTATACTCTGAGCTTAAGTGATAAAGAAAAAATTGCTACTAAGAAATTTGCTGTATCGCAAGCAGTTGAAACTATTAGAAACAGACTTGATCAATTTGGTCTCAGTGAGCCAAATGTTGCAAAACAAGGAAAAGACAAGATACTTGTTGAATTGCCGGGTATTAAAACTATTGAGTAGGAAAAAAGAGCAAGAGAACTTATAGCAAAAGCGGCACACCTCCAACTGATGTCGATAGATGAAAAAAGAGCAGATCAGGCAAACACTATGAGTGAGGACGAAGCTGCGAGTTATGGGGATGTGATTTTACCGGATTCCAAAACACCAAATGTAAAATATATCGTAAAAAGTGTTCCTATTTTGGATGGCAGTATGCTAACAGATGCAAAAGTCGGCTTTAGCAATATGAATCAGCCTGTTATTAACTTTACGCTAAACAGTGAAGGGGCTAAAATATTTGGAGACTATACAGCTAAAAATGTTGGAAATCACTTAGCGATCGTACTTGACAATAAAGTCTATTCAGCTCCGGTCATAAGAGAGAGAATTGGCGGAGGAAGTGGTCAGATAAGTGGTGGTTTTACGGTAAAAGAAGCTCATGATGTAGCAATTGCATTAAGAAGTGGCGCACTATTGGCTCCGGTTAAGTTACTTGAACAAAGAAGTGTAGGACCGAGCTTGGGAGCTGATAGTATTAAAGCTAGTATGTTGGCATTAATCACGGGATTTGTTTTAGTATTTGTCTTTATGATTTTATACTATGGTATGGCTGGTTTGATTGCAGATATAGCGCTACTTGTAAACCTATTTTTGGTTATTTCCATTATGGCTCTGTTTGGAGCAACATTGACCTTGCCTGGTATGGCTGGAATCGTTCTGACGGTTGGTATGGCAGTTGATGCCAATGTTATTATAAATGAACGGATAAGAGAGCTATTTAGAGAAGGAAAAACCGTGGCACAGGCAGTAGAAAAAGGTTATGCAAATGCTATGAGCGCCATCTTGGATGCAAATATCACAACGCTGATAGCAGCAGTTGTTCTATATGCCTATGGTACAGGACCGATTAAAGGTTTTGCAGTTACCATGAGTATCGGTATTTTAGCCTCAATGTTAACAGCGATATTGGGAACACATGGAATCTATCAATGGATTATGCCTTATATCGAAAGAAGCAAACGATTGTCATTTTGGTTTGGCGTAAAGAGAGGTAAATAATGCAAATATTTTCAAAAGATAAAACCTATGATTTTATGGGTAAAAGTAATTTTTTTATATCAATTTCAATTATTTTGATATTGGCTTCATACTTCTTTTTATATACAAAAGGTTTAAATTATGGTATAGATTTTTCTGGCGGAACGGTTGTTCAGGTAAAATATGACAAAAAAGCCCCTATAAAAGCTATACGAGAGCATATTAGTAAGGAAAAAGAATTTGCAAATGCCTCTATTACTGAGTTTGGTTCACCCGATGAAATTATAATTCGTTTTGCTAAAACAAGTGGAAATGTCAGCACAGATGCAGGCGATAAGATAAAAAGACTTTTAAAAGGTACAGGAAATTTTAAGATAAGAAGAGTTGACATAGTCGGTCCAAAAGTAGGTGGTGAGCTTCGAGAGAAGGGAATCATGGCTATGGTTATGTCTATTTTAGCAATTCTTATATATGTAGCTTTTAGATTTGAGTGGCGATTTGCATTGGCATCTGTTTTAGCATTAGTACATGATGTTTCTATTGCCATGGGTGCAATTGCTCTTTTTCAGGTAGATTTTAATCTTGATGTGTTAGCGGCACTCCTAACACTACTTGGTTACTCTTTGAATGATACGATTATTGTATTTGACAGAATCAGAGAAGGGATTGTTGATACAAAAGATTTGAATCTTTTTAATGTTATCAATGATTCTGTATCTAAAACACTTACAAGAACAATTTTGACATCTTTGACGACATTCTTTGTTATTTTGACGCTCTTTTTACTAGGCGGAGAAATTATATATAGTTTTAGTTTTACTCTTTTGGTTGGTATTATCGTAGGAACATACAGTTCTGTATTTGTAGCATCTCCTATGCTAAAGTGGCTAGGTTTCAGTCTAAAAGAATATAAAACAAAACAAGTAGAGAAAGAAAAAAGAAGAATAGAAAAAGAAAAGCTAAGAGCTCAATATGAAAAAGGCTTGATGTAGATATAAACAGCCCCATTTTTTGGGGCTGAGTTTTTAGGAGGTAGAGTTGTGGATTGGGGAAAAGTAATATATATATTCTTTGCATTGATGAGTTTGACTACGACAGCCGGTTTTTTGTATGAAGACAACGGAACAGCTCTTTTTATAGCAGCTTCTATAAATCTCATATCTACTCTTTTAAAAATTGGAGTTAAAAATATACTCTCAGCCGAGCTTTTTGCAAGCTCACTTGTTGCAGATTTGCATCTGATTCCTGCATATATCATGTTTGAAATAAATGGCAATGTCAGAATGGCTATTGCTTTTGCAATTGGTGCAATCATAGCAAATATCTTTTCTGTGGCATTGGTATTGATTGAAGCATCAAAAACAAGAGAAGAATTTTAGTGGAGTAATAAATGGAATATAATGTTTCACAGATAGAAAAAAAATGGCAAGAGTATTGGTTAAAGCATAACTCATTTGAGCCTGAGAATGATTTTAATAAAGAAAAAAAATATATTTTAAGTATGTTTCCATATCCTAGTGGAAAGATACATATGGGGCATGTGAGAAATTACAGTATAGGCGATGCAATTGCGAGATTTAACAGAAAAGAGGGATATAATGTTCTTCATCCAATAGGATGGGACTCTTTTGGAATGCCAGCAGAAAATGCTGCGATTAAACATAAAACCCATCCAAAAAAATGGACTTATGAAAATATAGATTATATGAAAAAAGAGTTAAATTCTTTAGGTCTCTCTTTTTCACAAAAAAGAGAATTTGCTACAAGTGATCCACTTTATACGAAACACGAACAAAAAATATTTATCGATATGTTTAATAAAGGCTTGGTTTATCAAAAAAGCGCATCTTTAAATTGGTGTGAAACCTGCCAAACTGTTTTGGCAAATGAACAAGTAGAAGACGGAAAATGCTGGAGATGCGATAATGAAGTCGTGCAAAAAGATATGGCAGGATACTATCTTAAGATAACCCAATATGCTCAAGAATTACTGGATGATTTGGAGACTTTGAAAAAAGGATGGCCATCACAAGTTTTGACTATGCAGGAAAATTGGATAGGAAGAAGCGAGGGTTTAGAATTTGATTTTACTTTAAGTGATGAATCCAAAAAGAAAATAGATGATAATTTTGATAAATTTAAAGTTTTCACAACAAGACCAGATACCATCTATGGCGTGAGTTATTCTGCTTTGGCACCTGAGCATAAAATAGTAAAATACCTTGTAGAAAACAAATTGCTCAGTGATGAAAAAATCAAAAAAATCAAAGATATGCAATCTCTAAGTGCAAGAGAGAGATCTATGATTGACAAAGAAGGCTTGAGTTTGGAGCTTGATGTTGTCCACCCATTGACAAAGAAAAAAGTACCGCTTTGGGTTGCTAATTTTGTTTTGATTGAGTATGGCGGTGGTGCTGTTATGGCGGTTCCTGCTCATGATGAAAGAGATTTTGAATTTGCCAAAAAGTATGATTTGCCAATTATCCAGAGTATAGAAAACAAAAAACAAAAATTTGACGGCAGTTGCGCTCTCACAGAGTATGGAGTTATGGTAAATTCAGATGATTTTACGGGACTTAGTAGCGATGAGGGTAAAAAAGCAGTTATAAAGTATTTTGAAGATAATAATCTTGGCAGTAAAGTTGTAAATTATAAATTAAGAGATTGGGGAATAAGCAGACAGAGATATTGGGGTGCTCCGATACCTATGATTCACTGTCCAAAATGTGGCTTGGTTCCGGAAGCAAAAGAAAATTTGCCCGTTACTCTTCCTAATGATATTGAGATCACAGGCGAAGGGAACCCCTTGCAGACTCATCCAACATGGAAATATGCAAAATGTCCAAAATGTGGGACAGATGCTTTGAGAGAGACTGATACTATGGATACATTTTTTCAGTCAAGTTGGTATTTTTTAAGATATACAACAGATCCTTCTCTTTGGGGTGAAGTGCCGTTTGATAAAAAAAGTAGTGATTATTGGATGAGCGTTGATCAGTATGTTGGTGGAATTGAGCATGCTATACTTCATCTTTTATACTCAAGATTTTTTACAAAAGTTTTAAGAGACATGGGTATGCAATCAAGTGATGAGCCATTTCAAAATCTTTTAACTCAAGGGATGGTTTTAAAAGACGGTTCTAAAATGAGCAAATCAAAAGGCAACACCGTAGATCCTGATGATATTATAAAAAGATATGGAGCAGATACGGCAAGACTTTTTATACTTTTTGCAGCTCCTCCTCAAAAAGAGTTAGAGTGGAATGACAGTGCGGTTGAGGGTGCTTTTAAGTTTATAAAGAGATTTGCTTCAAAAACAGAAATGGCAAAGAAATGTGAAAAACTACCGAAAATTGAACACTCAAAGCTTTCAAAAAACTCAAAATATGCAAGAAAAAAAGTATATGTTGCCCTTAAAAAATCAAATGATATATATAAAGGAACATATACTTTCAATACTTTGATAGCAGCTTGTATGGAAGCCTTAAATGCTTTAAATCAGCAAGAAAATTCAGATGTTTGGAGTGAAGGTTATTTTGTGCTTGCAAACATCCTAGAGCCCATAATTCCACATATTTGCTGGGAGATAAGTGAAGATTTGTTTGGTTTGAAAAATTTTGCTAAAATAGATATTATTGAAGAAGTTTTTAAAGAAGAGAGCATCACCTTGGCTATCACGGTCAATGGTAAAAAAAGAGATGAGATGGAAGTAGAAATTGGCTTGGAAAAGGATCAAATTATTTCTAGTGCAAAAGAAAAAGTAGCAAAATGGTTAGAAGGAAAAAATATTATAAAAGAGATATATGTTCCAAACAAACTTGTAAATTTGGTTGTAAAATGAAAATAATATATTTTCTTATACCTTTTTTGCTTTTAGGATGTGGCTATAAGCCTAGTTCATTTTATACCAAAAAAGTGCTTGGGAAAAATATACATGTAGATGCAAGAATTAGTAGAACTGATCCAAAAAATAGTGTTTTGATTAAAGATGCAGTAAATGAAGCAGTTGTAAGTCGATTTGGAGCGAAGCTTAGCAGTAAAAAAGATGCAGATACAAATTTGCTAGTAAGTATCGGATCTGTAAGTTTTTCACCAACAGTTTATGATAAGAATGGGTATGTAATTGCCTATAAAGCAAAAGTTACATTAAAATCTAGTTTCAAAGACGATAGCGGTGTGGTTAAAAACTTTTCTACTGTTGGAGACTATAACTTTCCGATTGAAGCAAACAGTGTAATTTCTGATACAAAAAGATTTGAGGCTATAAAAAATGCTTCAACTGATGCAATCAATGAGTTGGTTTCCAAAATTTCTATCATGGGTATCATGGGTAGCAAAAAGAAAATTTCTATCAGAAAAAATATAAAAATATATCTCGAATAAATTGGCATACAAGGAAGGAAAAATGGCAAGCACTATAAATCAAATTATCAAAGAGAGTATTGAAGCTTTAAGAAGAGACAATTTAAATCTAACACCGGATAATTACAATAAATACTTTTGTGAAGTTGCTAAAAAAAGAGGATTAATAGTAGAAGACTGCCGAAAAATAGAGAAATTTTCCAAAAAACTAAATGAACATTTGCAACAAGATTTAAAAAAATTTAAAGTAAGTACGATAAATGAACTTTTATCCTTTTTGATAGCAAAAGTTAATAAGGCAAACGAAAATGAGAGTGAAAAAATTATAAATTCTCTAGTTGTTATGTCAAAAAGAATTTTACAAGCAACCACACTACTTCATGATAAAAAAGCCAGAGAACTTGCAAATACAACTCTCTCGAGATTAGATTTTAGTCAAAATTCAAAAGTGATAGACTCCATTAAAGATCAGTGGTTTGATTTTGTTACAGAATATGATGACAGTTTTTTAAATCAGCTTGATATGTATGGATATGTAGAAAAAAGCGATCTAACAAAGATGGTAAAAGATATTGTTAAGATTATTCAAAAAGAAGACGAAGGCACGATATATGAAACTGTTGCGCCTTTGATAATAGCAAGTCTTACTCCATCAATTGCATCAAGTATGAATGATGACTTAGCTTCTATTTCCTATAAACTGAGAAATGACCCGTCTTCTTTGAGCACTAAAGCGATTCAGGATGAAATCAAGCATTTTATTAAAAAAAGAATAGACATTGATAAAGAAGAGGTAAAGTCCAAGGTATCTTCACTAGATAAACTTTTGGATGAGATCAATAAAAGAATATTTGCTTTAATCGATAGCAGTGAGATTAGCAATAAACAAGTAGTAGATATCAAAAAAGATCTTCAAGATATTAATCTAAAAACAGATAGTTTTGATAGTGTTCGTTTAAAACTAGTACACATTGCGACTTCTTTGGAAGCCGAGACTAAAAGTCTTGGTACTAAAATGAAGAAAAACCAGCAAACTATAAAAATTTTACATACTAGAGTAAAAGGTTTGGAAAGAGCACTGCTTGTTGCAAAAAAAGAAGTAAAGGAAGATTTTTTAACCCATACAGCAACAAAAAGAGCATTAGATGAAGCGTTGAAAAGAGCTGATGAGGCATATCTTCGCTATAAGACGGACTACTCTTTGTGTTTTTTAGATATTGATCATTTTAAGATGGTAAACGATACATATGGGCATGAAGCAGGAGATGTTATACTCTCAAGCATCGGAAAAATTTTAAGAAAATACATAAGGCAGACAGATTTTGTCGGCAGATATGGTGGAGAAGAATTTTTGGTTGTATTGCCAAGCATTGATATTGAACAAGCCTTTTATTTTTAAAATAAAATACGAGGAATTATAGAATCATATAAATTTATGTATAAAGATGAGAGGATAAGAATCACAGTCAGCTGTGGATTGTCTCAAAGAAGCAAGGAAAAATCTTCAAAAGATGCTGTTGAAAAAGCCGATAAGATGCTTTATGCAGCAAAGGACTCAGGAAGAAACAAGGTATTGCCAGATTTTTCATGACATTATGTGAATATTTAAAAGAGAAACCTCTTTATTATGATGAAATTGATTATTCCAGGATGCCAAGGGCTTATGAGAGTATCAAGAAGTATATAAAACTACCAAAGATTGTGCAGATAGTTGGCACAAACGGAAAAGGAAGTACTGGTAGATTTTTGGCAAATATGTTGTTGCAAAAAGGTTTATCGGTCGGCCACTACACTTCACCTCATATATTTAAATTCAATGAAAGAATTTGGCTAAATGGCAAAGATGCAGATGATGATGTTTTGGAAGATGCACATAAAAAATTACAAAATTTATTGTCAAAAGAATTCCTAAAAACTCTTTCGTATTTTGAATACACAACATTCTTGGCAATTTTAATTTTTTCAGAAGATTGTGATTTTGTTGTACTTGAAGCAGGTTTAGGCGGAGAGTTTGATGCTACTAGCGTATTTCCAAAAGTTTTAAGTATAATTACTCCTATAGGATATGATCATAGCTCTTTTTTGGGAAACAGCATAGAAGAGATTGCCACTACCAAGATAAATAGTATCACTTCGGTTTCTCTGTTATCTTTTCAATATGAAGAAGTTGTGTATAAAGTGGCGAAAAATATAGCTGAAAAAAATGCTTGCAAGTTGTATTTAGTAGAAGATGTACTGAGAAATAAAGATAAGAAAGAGATAAAAAAGCTTATAAAAGAAAAAAGTCTTCCATCATTTCAAAAAATTAATCTCCAAACTGCTTTTTGCGCCATAAAGATTCTAGGATTTGATATTGATTTGCAAAAAATAGATTTGCCAATTTTGCCAGGAAGATGTCAAAAGATAGCAAAAAATATAACAATTGATGTTGGTCATAATATAATGGCTGCGTCAGCTATCGTAAAATACTTTAAAAATAAAAAAATTGTACTCGTGTATAATAGCTTTATAGATAAGGAGTATAAATCGATATTAGATATTCTTTTCCCTATTGTAAAGAGAATTGAAGTTCTACATGTAGAGAATCAAAGAGGGATGGCACAAAAGGAGATTAAAAATATCTGCAAGCAAAAGAAAATAGAAATAAGTGATTTTAAGAGCATAAATGATGATGAAGAGTATCTAGTTTTTGGGTCATTTATAGTCGTGGAAAAATTTATGAAGGATTATTTTGAAAAATAGATTTACGATAACTATCACAGATATCTATGGTTCAAAACATTATTTGCTTCACCAGGTTATGAAAAGAATTGTGTTGTATTTTACTTTGTTTATTGTCTTGCTTATCATATTAGGTTCTTTTTTTATCTCTTTTTTGATGTATGAGGTTGATGCTGTTCAGTCAAAAAAAGAGATAGTTGAACATGAATATGTAAAACTAAAAAAGAGCAATACAAAACTAGAAAAAGAAATTGGTGTAAAAACAAAAGAGTATTAAGAAATCAAAGATAAGGTAAGTGATATAGAAGAGTTGATAGGTCTAACGCCAGATAGTACCGAAGAGATTAACACAAGACTGGAAAATATAAATTTAACAAAGATTCAGGAACAATCTTTATTAAATTCTATACCAAGCGGAAATGTTTTGCCGGATATGAGAATTACTGCAAAATTTGGATGGAGAAAACATCCGATTTTAAAACGAAGAGAATTTCATAGAGGTATAGATTTAAAAGCAAGCAGAAAAACACCAATTAAATCTCCAGCTAATGGAGTTATTGAATTTGCGGGATTTAATAAAAATAGTGGCTACGGATATCTTGTAATAATAGATCATAATTTTGGTTTTCAAACACGGTATGGGCATTTATATAAAAAGATGATTGTAAAAGCTGGACAATTTGTAAGAAAAGGTGAAATTATCGGATATACTGGAAATAGTGGGCTCTCAACGGGACCTCATCTCCATTATGAAGTTAGATTTATATTGAGACCACTAAATCCTATATATTTTTTAAAGTGGAGTAAAGATAATTTCAAAGAGATATTTAAAAAGGAGAGAAGAGTGCCATGGGAGTCTTTAATAAGCATGAACAACAATCAATTTCTTCATCAGAAACAACCATAATAGCCAGTGGAACAAAGATAGAAGGTGTTTTAAACTGTACGACAAGAATACATATAGATGGTGAAGTGCGGGGAGAGATAATATCAAAGAGTATGGTAACCATAGGTAAAAAAGGAAAATTTTATGGAAATATTAAAGCTAAGAAATTGATATTAAACGGATTTTTAGAAGGTGGCGCTGATTGTGATAGTATTGAATTATTGATCGGTAGCACTTGTAAAGGAAAAGTTATTTCTAAAGAGTTGATGGTAGAAGCAAATGCTATATTTAATGGACAAAGCACTATGAAATCTGACAAAGATATCTCAAAGAAGGAAAGATAAACTGATACAAGCCACTTGCTATGAATATTTTAAAAACAATAAACGAGATATAGAGTTACTTTGTGTAAAAAACGATAAAGATGCTTTTTTAGCTTCGCAGGCTTTAGAATTTTTAAATAAAAAAACTTATGTACTACCTGATTTGAGAGTCAGTTCTGGCGATGATTTACTTCCATATTCTTTGGAAGTTAGTCAGCTTTTTTCGCAGTTGAGCAAATATTATAAGGATAATTCCAGTAAAAAAATACTGGTTTCCCCTATTCGTACTCTTTTAACTCCACTTCCAAAAAAAGAACTTTTCAAAACTAAAACGATAGAGTTTGCATCAAGAGTTGATATAAACAGTTTAAAAGATGAGCTTTTTTACTGGGGTTACAGGATGGTAGATGTAGTAGAAGCTAGCGGAGAAGCCTCTTTTAGAGGGGATATCATAGATATTTTTCCAAATAATCTTGATAAACCTGTAAGAATTTCCCTATTTGATGATGAAGTTGAAAGTTTAAGAGAGTTTGAGTGTGAATCTCAAAAAAGCTACAAAGAAGAGTTGGAACAGATAGAGATTTATCCCGCTGTTTTTGCACTTGATAAAGATAAATATGAAAAGATAAATAAAAATATAGAAAATCTAGAAAGCGACAGTTTTGAAAAAGATATACATTCCCTAGGGCTTTGGGCTTTAGGTAAATTTGGAGATGAGTATTTAAAATGCTTTAAAACCTCTTTTGCCAGTGATATGAGTAGCGAGATAGATGAGATTTCGATATTTAACGAGGGAGTTAAAGAAAGTGTCCTACATGTGGAGACTTTGCCTGAGCCTATAATCTATAAACCGATAGAGATATCCTCGATAACGAACTTTTTTGAATTTCATAAAGATAAGAGAAAGATAATTTTAGCCAAAAATGAAGTATTGTTAAAACAGGCAGGATTAAATCCCAAAAAAGTAAAATTTAGAGAAAGTTCATTGTCGCTAAATCTCATGAGCAGTGATGAAATAATCATATCTTTAAATAAAATTACCAAGAAAAAGAGAAGAAGAAAAGCTACAATCTTGCTTGATGAATTAAAAACAGGTGATTATGTAGTACATGAAAATTACGGAATTGGCATCTTTAAGGGTTTGATTAACAGTAAAGTTTTAGGCTCAACAAGAGATTTTGTGCAAATTGTCTATCAAGGCGACGACAAACTTTTACTGCCTGTTGAAAATCTCGATGTGATAGATAGATATATAGCAAGTAGTGGTTCGCTAGCTATCGTTGATAAATTAGGTCAAGGAAGTTTTGCCAAACTAAAAGCAAAAACTAGAGAAAAGCTTTTTGCCATAGCCAAAGAGATTATTGAAACTGCCGCAAAAAGAGAAATGATAGACGCTCTTAAGATAAACACCCAAAAAGAGGAGATAAAAAAGTTCCAACAAGACAGTGGATTTGTTTATACCGCGGATCAGGATACAAGTATCAATGAGATATTTAGTGATTTAAAAAGTGGAAAAATGATGGATAGGCTTTTAAGTGGAGATGTGGGCTTTGGAAAAACAGAAGTTGCCATGAATGCTATGTTTGCTACTGCCCTGGCCGGTTTTCAGACAATCTTGATTGCTCCAACCACACTTTTAAGTTCTCAGCATTTTGTCAGTCTAAATGACAGGTTTAAGAGATACGATATAAGAGTCGAAAAGTTAGACAGATTTACAACCGCGCGTCAAAAAAATATTATACTCAAAGATTTAAAAGACGGTAGCCTAAAAGTTTGTGTAGGAACTCACACACTGCTTGATAAAGAGCTCCATAATCCAGCTCTCATAGTTATAGACGAAGAGCATAAATTTGGTGTTAAACAAAAAGAAAAACTCAAAAATATGAGGGAAAATATACATATACTCTCCATGAGTGCCACGCCGATTCCAAGAAGTTTAAATATGGCATTAAGCTCAATCAAACAATACTCCAAACTCCTTACTCCTCCTGATGAAAGAGAAGATGTGAGAACTTTCGTAAAAGAGTATGATGAAGTTGTGATAAAAGAGGCTATCTTAAGAGAACTTAGAAGAGGTGGGCAAATCTTTTTTGTGCATAACAGAATAGCTTCGATAGAAAATAAGAAAAAAGAGCTTCAAAGTATTTTACCTAAATTGAAAATTTTGGTTTTACACTCCAAAGTTGCACCAAACATTAGTGAAAAAGAGATGTTACGATTCCAAGAGGGCGAGTACGATATGCTTTTAAGCACTTCCATCATAGAATCAGGCATCCATATACCAAATGTAAATACTATTATGATTGATGGTGCCGATAACTTTGGTATGGCAGATTTACATCAACTAAGAGGAAGAGTAGGGCGTGCAAAAAAACAGGGGTTTTGTTATTTTCTTGTTGAAAACAGAGATAAATTAAGCGATGCATCCAAAAAAAGGCTTATAGCGCTTGAGTCTAACTCATATCTTGGAAGCGGTTCAGTTTTGGCGTATCATGATTTAGAGATAAGAGGCGGTGGAAATCTCATAGGCGAGGCTCAAAGCGGGCATATAAAAAATATAGGCTACTCTTTGTATCTAAAAATGTTAGAAGATGCTATAAATACACTGTTAAATAAAACCTCGGTTCAAACAAAACATATAGATATAAAACTAAGTGTAAATGCCTATATAAACAGTGACTATATAAGAGAAGATCGTGTAAGACTTGAGATATACAGAAGACTTAGCAAATGTGAAAGTTTGAGAGATGTTCTTGATATTGAAGAAGAATTAATAGATAGATTTGGTAAGATAGACGAGATAACAGCACAGTTTTTGCAAATCATAAATATCAAGATACTCTCTAGTCTAAAAGATATAATATCTATCTCTAACTATGCTCAAAATATTACGGTAAAATACAGTGACGAGCGAAAAGTTTTGTTGAAATCAAGAAGTAAAGATGATGATGATTTGATAAATGCGATATTGATATTTTTAAGGAAAAAATAGCTTTTGTTTTCTAAAATAGCTTTTGTTTTGCTAAAATAGTCTTATCGTATTTTCAGCGAGCACCTCAAAAGAGACAAATCCTCCCGTTGGTCTGAGCCTCTTTTGAGGTGCTCGCTGAAAATACTAAAGTATTTACCTTTTTTATGGGGACGCAGATGTTAAATGATAGTTTTGAACTTTTAGTAATGTTGAAGAATGCCGGCTTTATAAAAAGCTCTCGAGATCCTCTTTGGTGGCCTAAAAGCGGGAGCTATGAAGTTGTAGTGGGGGTGATTTTAACTCAGCAGACTAAGTGGGAAAAAGTAGAAAAAAGTCTGGATAATTTGAAAGAAAATGGCATAAACTCTCTTGAGGAAATTGCTAAATTGGATTTAAAAACCTTATCTTTGCTTATAAAACCAAGCGGTTTTTATAACACAAAAGCTAAGTACCTTTTGGGAATCTCAAAAAATATCATAAAAGATTTTGGAAGTTTTGAAGAATTTTGCATGATGGTGGATAGGGACTGGTTGCTTGCTCAAAAAGGCATAGGGCGAGAAAGTGCAGATTCTATATTGTGCTATGGATGTTTAAAAGATTACTTTGCGGTCGATAATTATACTATGAGATTATTGTCAGCTTTTGGATATGATTTTGAAAGTTATGAAGAGTTGCAGGAGTGGATGAGTGATGGAATTTTATCAAATCAAGACAAGATAGATGAGCTGTATCAAAAAGAAATGAGTGTAAATACGGTTTTTAGCAGGTTTCACGGAAAAATTGTTGAGTATTGCAAGGAAAACAGCAAAGGAAAAACTGTTATTATCCAAAATCTAAAATCATGAAAATATTTGCATCTGAAAATTTTATACCAAACAGGGATAATATCAAAGCAGGTGGGGAAAAGCAAAATTTAAACAGTATAGAAAAAGCTGAAGTTTCAAATAAGCAAGAGATTAAAGATTTTACCATCAAAACTCTTCTTGATTCTCTTTTTAAAGACTTGATTAGTGGTGAAAAATCTAAAGATATGGTATTGAAGATTCTAAAAGATGAAAATATTTTGCAAAATATAAAAAATATCTCTTTAGATTTAAAATCTGTTATAAATGATTTAAAAGATAGCAAATTAACTTTAAAAACAACATCTTCTTTGGAAAAATTACTTTTAGATATAAGTGAATTAGATGCCGAGTCTTTGCAAAAACAGATAAGCAAATCGGGTATTTTTTTGGAAACAAAATTAGCAAATAGTAC
The DNA here is from genome assembly GCA_024280575.1 of Campylobacterales bacterium. Lineage (GTDB taxonomy): Bacteria > Campylobacterota > Campylobacteria > Campylobacterales > Sulfurospirillaceae > JAADIZ01. The sequence goes on along the minus strand of JAJRPV010000014.1, from coordinate 83,217 downwards.
TACAGATCCAAAAAAAGTGATATTGGATGATGTGAAAGGTGCTCTTCTGCAGTTAAAAGAGGAGCTTGGCTCAAGCAATGACCCAAGTGCAAAAGATACTCTTGCTAAGGTAAACAGGGTACTGACAAACATCAGTTATTATCAGCTTGCATCTTTTAGCTTGGGTGCAAATATATTGTATCTTCCTCTTTTGTGGGAACAGTTAGATGAGGGGCAAATCAGTATTAAAAAGCTAAAACAAAAGAAGTATTTTTGTGAAATAAATCTAAAATTAAAAAATATCGGAAAGATTGATTTACTCGTGATGCTGTTTGATGATATCTATTTAAATATCTCTTTCTTTGTGCAAAGTGATAAATTTTTAGAGAAAATTAGAGAGAATTTACAAATATTAAAAGAGGGTATAAGTAGTGTAGGATTGATACCTTCAAATATATACTTATATGATTTTATGCGAGATAAAAAGATAAAAAACGATGCAAGAGATTATGCACTTAGCCAAAGCAAGGGCATGGGAATCAGCTTGCATGTCTAAACTAAAAAAGGCTATAGCTTTAAAATATAACAAAGAAAAAGACAGTGCCCCAAAAGTAAGGGCCAGTGGAAAAGGCGAGGTTGCCAAAAAGATTATAAAAATAGCAGAAGATTATAATTTACCAATAAAAAAAGATGAAGATTTAGTGGAGCTCTTAAGCAAAGTGGAGATAGACAAAGAGATACCGCAAAATCTTTATAAAGCAGTAGCAGAAGTTTTTAGTTTTATATATAAAATGACAAGTAAAAGCTAGTATTTGGTTAAAATTGGATATAAGTAATATTAAAATGATTAAATAAGTTTATAAATTATTGAGTTATGGAAAAGAGTAAAAATGTTTAATAAGTTAATAGAAAAATTGAGTTTTTCATCTGATGAAAAGTTTGATTTATTGCATACCATAGACCTACATTCGCATTTAATACCGGCTATTGACGATGGTGTGAAAAATTTAAAGCAAAGTATATCAATAATCAAGCAGTTGCAAGAGATGGGGTTTAAAAAAATTATTACAACTCCTAATATTATGAGACATCGTTTTCCAAATAGCAAGAATGCCATATTGTATAGATATGAAATACTCAAAAAAGAACTTATAAAGTACAATATCAATATAGACTTGCAAGTGGCATCTGAATACTATTATGATGAACATTTCTTAGAATTGATTAATAAAAAAGATTTACTCACTTTTGGTGATAATTATGTACTTTTTGAATTTTCATTTCATGTCAAACCAATTGGAATCGCACAAGTAGTATTTAGACTTTTAGAGTTAGGATACAACCCTATTCTTGCACATCCTGAGAGATACCTTTTCTTTAACGATATAGATGACTATTATGCTCTAAAAGATTTGGGTTTGTTGTTTCAGATAAATCTTGTCTCACTACAAGGATTTTATGGCAAGAAAGCTAAAAAATCAGCAGAAGAGATTATAAATGCAGGGCTGGTTGATTTTATCGGTAGCGATATTCATTCTGAAAAATATGTTGACGCATTTAATAAAGCACTAAAACATAAGCTTTATCCAAAAATATTTGAAAAAAATTATATAAAAAATGATTTTCTATAATTTACGATTCAAGTGTTATAAACTGAAATTTATAGTTAGAGTTATGTGAGCCAAGTGTGATGATATCCCCATCTTTCAATCTGCAATTATTACCAAACTCATCACCAATTTTTATATCATTTACCATGCATCCGCAGGCGCTTCCTCTGTCTTCTAATCTATATCCATTATTTTCTGCTGCGATAGCACAATGCCTTCTCGATATTTGTAAAAGCTTGCCATTATCCACTAGATATGCATCATTGCTAGGTGTTGAAGAATCAAAATTGTGCCTTTCTTTGACTATTATATCGCCTTTAGTATGCTCAACTCTTGCTTCGCGACCGATTTTAAAAGGATAATTATATATAGGAATTACATCAAGTTCATAATTTTTTTTGGTAATAGCATACTTTGATCCATCCGTCAGAGCTTTTAGTATTGCTTTTGGAACGATGCTTTTAATTACTCTTTGCTTTTCATGATTATCCATTATACATCTCCTACTTTCTATTTTTATAGTATTTTGAATTGCCATATCCATAGGCATAACTTGATCCGTAACCATAACCGTATTGTGCGCCTATTTTTGTGCCATTTAGTATGATTCCTACTTTATTGCCGGAGTGCTCTTTTGCTAATCTGTCAATATTTTTTATAAACTCTTTTCTGGTATATTCTGCTCTTACAACAACAAGTGAAATGTCTGCGTAGTTCATGATTATAACAGCATCAGTTACCAATCCTACAGGTGGAGTATCTATGAGAATATAGTCATACTTTGTTCTGAGAATCTGTAAAAGATTAGTAAAAGCAGGCGATAAGATTAGTTCAGATGGATTCGGAGGTAAAGTTCCTGTTGTTATAACATCAAAGCCAGGAACATCAGTTGCTTTTATCACCTCTTCAAGAGAATTTTTTGATATCAAGTAATCTGACATACCTATGTCATTTTTAATTTGAAATATATCATGCAGCGAAGCTTTACGCAAGTCAACATCTAGAGCTATTACTTTTTTATCTCCATGAGCTAATATCTCACCTAAAGATGCTACGACTGTAGTTTTTCCTTCGCCTGAAACAGATGAAGTTATAGATATTATTTGATTGTTGTTTTTACCTGGTAAAAATTGTAGGTTTGTTCTTACAGTTCTAAAAGTTTCAGCAGATATGTTTCTAGTTAATCTGTTTTTCTTCAGAGGTATCACACCGTATATTGGTATGGTAGTTAATTTTTCTACTTCTTCTGCATTTTTTATAGTATAAATTAAGAATTCTCTTAAGAAGGTAATTAATACACCGGCAATTAATCCTAATATTAATCCTATTAGCATTATTATTTTTATTCTTGGCTTGATTGGAGTATCATTTCCTTTGCAGAATCAAGAATTCTTGCGCGCGAAACTGTAGATGATTTTAAGATTGCAGTTTCAGCTCTTTTTTGCAGTAAATACTCATATATCTTTTGATTTACATCAAAAGGTCTATTTAGAGCCGCAATCTTAGTTTCTTTAGAAGGAAGATTTCTAAGCATAGCATTGTATCTAGAGACCATTTTAACTAAAGCATTTTTTCTTTGATGTAGTTGTCCTAAATTACTTCTTAGAGCGATTTTGATTGATCTTTTCATCTTTGAAATACTTTTTGTTAGTTTTTGTACTTCAGGGTGCAATTCAGTAAAATCTGTTAGCAAATCACTTATTTGGCTAAGCATATCTTGAAGTTTCACTATAAGTGTACCTAGGTTTTTATCTGCAAAATTAATTGCTCCTACAGTCAAACCGGATAAATCTTCATTTTTGTTTATAAAACGCTGCACATTGGTCAATATATTTATTTCTGTCTGGAGTTCCAGTTCTTTCGATTCGTATTCTGCGATTTTACTAGCAGCCAGGCTTGCTTTTTGTCCGATATCAACAGCATTATTTTTTTCTTTGTATTGTTCCAGATTTGACGCTGATTTATTCAATCTTTTGCTTATGTATTCAAGTTGTTTGTCTATGAAACCAAGAGCAGCTTCTGATGATCTTGTTTTTGCTTTTATTCCCTGATCAATATATGTGCGTGTTATAGAATTTAATATTTCTTTAGCTCTTAATGCCACATCATCATCTAATGTTAAATTTAGCAAAGAAGAATATTCTGATGTCTGATTAATTGTAAGGCGTTTTACATACATACTGTAAAGATCATTTTTTTGGACAAATCTAAAGCTATAGTGTTTTCCGTCGAATTTTTTTATCTTGTCAATGGTGACTGTAAACAGTGGAGTACTAATTTCTTCGCCATATTTATGGATAGAATCATAAGCTATTTTATCACTTTCAGTCAGAGGTTGGATGTCTAATTTTGCCAATATTCCTTTTAAGGAGTATTCGGATACAGGTTTGATAACCAATTCAAAAGTATCTTCAGTCTTTGGGATTAATTCAAAAGTTTTACCATAAATGGCGTCTTCGAGTATTTTTTTATTTACGACAAAAGGTGAGTCTTTATATAGTTCGGTTTTTTTCTCAAATTCATTGATGCTAAAATACTCAGTTGTTAAGTTGAGTTTTTCCAGTGCCCGTTGCATAATCCATCTTGATTGCAAAACAGATATCTCATTGTCTATATTTGCTTTTCCTCCACCAAGAGCTTTTAAGATGATATCATTAGAGCCATTAGAGTTTTCTTTGAGTATCTCTATAGATGTGCTTGATTGATAGATTCTAGTTGCATAGTATGCATATATAGCACTACCAATTAAAAATATAAATACTACAAAGGAGATAAATCCTTTGTAGCGTAAAATTGTTCTAAAAGCCTCTTTAGAGTCCATTATTTCATTGTTGTTTGATATATTAACTTCCAAATTTTATCCTAAATATATAATTTTTATCGGTCCCAGTGATGCAAATCTTTGATTTGTACAAATGGAGCTAAGATGCTTGAAGCCAAATTCCAAAAAGGAGCTGCTTCATTGAAAGCTTTGTTTATGCCTTTCATTCTTCTAGGTTGTGCATATACTATATCATTTGGTCGTAATAGCAAGCTACTGTAAGTCAGGTTCTTCACCTTTGTTAAATCTACCGTACGAATGTCAGGATGTCTTAAATTTCCCCTTACTATTTTTATCTCACTTCTATCGGCCAAATCTTTTAAACCACCACTTCTAGATAGTGCTTCGAGCAGATTCATCGTGCCATTTACTACAGGTACTATTCCGGGCTTTTGCACTTCTCCGACAACTATGACTCTTTGATTTAAGATTTCTACAGTTATATATGGATTTCTTATATATTTTTTATATTTTGTGATTAGCATTTTTGATGCACCGTCTTGGGTGTAACCTGTAATTTTTGTCGAGCCAATAAGTGGTAATCTGACTGTTCCGTCTTGTGTAACCAATAGGCCAACATTTTCTTGATTAAGAGTATTTGTATTTGTATTTTTACTTGTCAGGATTGAGTTCATTTGCTGAGAGCCTGCTCCGGATTGAACATATATAAAGATAGAGAGTCTGTCATTTGGCTGAATCTTATACTCATAGGAAACTTCTTTTTGGTATTCTTGATTTGAGACTACAGTATTTGCTTTAGCCGCAACAGCATTTGAATCATTTTGGAACAAGGTATCATTTTGTACGCTACACCCCGAAAATATTATCACGATTATAAAACTGAAAAAAATCACAAACTTAGATTTCATCATTCACCCCTTTTTTGAATATTATTTTTGTCAATTGTATCCTTAATTTTAGTTGATTTGCCATGGATTAGCAGGTCTTTTTGTAAAAATTTCAAGGCATCATGATTGCTTTTGGACTTAATTATGTGGTTCAAGGTTAGTTAATAAAATAATAATTTATATTAAGGTAAAATATAGTTTCAAATTTTTTTAAGGATATACAAATGAAAATTGCAATAGCTGGTACGGGATATGTTGGTTTATCAAATGGGATCTTGCTATCTCAGCACAATGAAGTTGTTGCTTTGGATATTGTTCCTGAAAAAGTTGAGATGATTAATAATAAAATTTCTCCGATAGAAGATAGTGAAATAAGTGAATATTTAAAAAACAAAAATTTAAATTTTAGAGCTACTTTGGATAAAAATGAAGCATACAAAGATGCAGATTATATTATTGTTTCCACTCCGACTGATTATGATCCTGAGACGAATTTTTTTAATACGAAACTGGTTGAATTGGTCATAAAAGATGTATTAAAAATAAATCCAAATGCAACTATAGTGATAAAATCTACCGTCCCAGTTGGATATACAAAATCCTTAAATGAAAAATTTAATACTAAAAATATTATTTTTTCACCGGAATTTTTAAGAGAAGGCAGCGCCCTTTATGATAATCTTTATCCTAGCAGAATTATAATCGGTGAAAAAAGTAATAGGGCTCAGAAATTTGCAAATCTTTTGGCTGAGGGTGCTATAAAAGAAGATATAGATATTTTACTTACCAACTCAACAGAAGCTGAAGCCATAAAACTTTTTAGCAAATACTTACCTTGCGTTGAGAATATCATTTTTCAATGAACTTGACTCTTATGCGCAACATTATAGTTTGAGTACAAGGGACATAATCAAGGGTGTAGGTTTGGATCCACGCATAGGAAGCCATTATAATAATCCATCATTTGGGTATGGAGGGTACTGTTTGCCTAAAGATACAAAGCAACTCAGAGCAAACTATAAAAATGTACCTAACAATATAATCGGCGCTATTGTTGATTCTAACTCTACAAGAAAAGATTTTATTGCCGATAGTATTATAAGAAAAAATCCAAAAATCGTCGGTATATACAGGCTTGTTATGAAAAGTGGAAGTGACAATTTTAGAGCAAGTGCGATTCAAGGCATTATGAAAAGAATCAAAGCCAAAGGGATAGAAGTGGTGATATATGAACCGGTTTACGGTGAAAAAGAGTTTTTTCATTCTAGAGTGATAAAAGATTTGGAAGAATTTAAAAAAATATCAGATGTAGTAGTTGCAAACAGACTCTCTTCCGATATCGAAGATGTAAAATCAAAAGTGTACACAAGAGATTTGTTTGGAAAAGATAAATAATTAAAATTATAAAAAGGAAAAAAATGAGTAAAAAAGTTGCGTTAATTACCGGCATTACAGGGCAGGATGGATCTTATTTGGCAGAGTTTTTGTTGAAAAAAGGTTATATAGTACACGGTATCAAAAGGAGATCATCACTTTTTAATACAGACAGGATAGACCACCTTTATCAAGATCCACATGTGGAAAACAGGAATTTTATCTTACATTTTGGTGAGATGACAGACAGTATGAACTTGACAAGAATCATACAGGAAGTTCAGCCTGATGAGATATATAATCTTGCTGCCATGAGTCATGTGGCTGTATCTTTTGAAACACCCGAGTATGTGGCAAATGCTGATGGTACAGGTACACTCAGAATTTTGGAAGCTGTTAAGCTACTGGGTTTGGCAAATAAAACTAGAATTTACCAAGCTAGTACAAGTGAGCTTTTTGGAAAAGTGCAGGAAACTCCGCAAAAAGAGACTACTCCTTTTTATCCAAGAAGTCCTTATGCAGTTGCTAAGATGTATGCGTACTGGATAACAGTTAACTATAGAGACGCTTATGGTATGTTTGCTTGCAACGGGATACTTTTCAACCACGAATCACCGGTAAGAGGTGAAACTTTTGTGACAAGAAAGATCACCAGAGCCGCATCTAAGATAGCACTCGGACTTCAGGATAAACTCTACCTGGGTAATCTTGATGCAAAAAGAGACTGGGGACATGCTAAAGATTATGTTCGTATGATGTGGTTGATTCTTCAAGCAGATAAGCCTGAAGACTGGGTCATAGCAACAGGTGAGACAACTGCTGTTCGTGATTTCGTAAGAATGGCATTTTTAAGTGCAGGCATAGAGTTAGAATTTAAAGGTGAAGGTCTTGATGAAAAAGGTTATGTAGTCGCTTGTAACAATCCAAAATACCAACTCGGAATTGGAAGCGAAGTAGTGGCAGTAGATCCTAAGTATTTTCGTCCGACTGAAGTTGATTTGCTTTTGGGCGACCCTTCTAAGGCTGAGAAAAAACTAGGTTGGAAAAGAGAGTATAAGCTGGCAGAATTAGTAAATGACATGATGGCATCAGATTTAAAACTGATGACAAAAGATACTTATCTGAAAGATGGTGGCTATACTATCATGAACTATTTTGAGTAGGATTTAATCTTGAAAAAAAATTCAAAAATATATGTAGCAGGACACAGAGGACTAGTTGGTTCTGCTATCGTTAAAAATTTAAAAGCCAAAGGTTATACAAATCTTGTGACAAAAACTCACAAAGAACTGGATTTGTTAAATCAAGACGCAGTCAAGGACTTTTTTGAATCAGAAAAACCTAAGTATGTAGTCCTTGCCGCGGCAAAAGTCGGGGGCATAGTTGCTAACAATACTTACAGGGCAGATTTTATATATGAAAATCTTCAAATTCAAAACAATATCATTCATCAAAGCTATCTAAACGGCGTAGATAAACTTCTGTTTTTAGGCTCTACATGTATATATCCCAAAAATGCTCCGCAACCTATGCCGGAGGATTGTTTGCTCACTGATACACTCGAATACACAAATGAACCTTATGCCATAGCGAAAATAGCGGGCATAAAAATGTGCGAGAGTTACAATCTCCAATACGGTACAAATTTTATATCGGTGATGCCTACGAATCTATATGGACCAAATGATAACTTTGACCTTAAAACATCACATGTATTGCCTGCACTTCTCAGAAAGATGCATGAGGCAAAAATAAATGATGAACCAATAGTGGAGATTTGGGGAAGCGGAAAGCCAAGACGAGAATTTTTATTTAGTGAAGATATGGCTGATGCTTGTGTTTTTTTGCTGGAAAATAGAGATTTTAAAGATACTTACACCAAAGACAACAAAGAGATAAGAAATACACATATAAACATAGGAACAGGCGTAGATATATCTATAAAAGAGTTGGCTGAGACTATCAAAAAAATAGTCGGATATAACGGTAAATTGTATTTCGATGATTCTAAACCCGATGGTACTATGGTAAAACTGACTGATCCGACTAAACTTCACTCTTTGGGGTGGAAACATAAAATGGAATTAGAAGATGGTATTAGAGTTGTGTATGAGTGGTATTTGAAAAACCGATAATGCTTTTAAATATAGATGATTTCTCTTCAGTTATAAAAAATGCGCCACTAATTTCCATAGATTTAATAGTGAAAAATTTTAAAAAAGAGATATTGTTGGGTAAAAGAGTAAACGAGCCCGCAAAAGGCTGCTGGTTTGTTCCTGGAGGAAGAGTTTTTAAAGACGAAACTTTGGATGAGGCATTTAACCGTATAAGCAAAGAAGAGTTGAGCTTAGATATAAAAAGAGAAGAGTCTAAATTTTATGGGATATATGAGCATTTTTATGAAAACAATGTTTTTAACGATGACTTTGGGACCCATTATATAGTTTTGGCTCACGAATTTATGACAAATGACGATTTAAGATTAAATGACCAACACGAAGCATACAAATGGTTTGGCTTGGAGGGAGTATTAAATTCAGGCAAAGTGCATAAATATACAAAAAATTATTTTCTAGGGAGAGTATGATGACAAATATAATATTGTGTGGAGGAAACGGAACAAGACTGTGGCCGATAAGCCGTACACTTATGCCAAAACAGTTTTCAAAACTATTTGATGATAAATCACTATTTCAATTAACAGTAGAAAGAAATTCTAAAATATGTAATTCACAATTTATAGTTTCAAATATAGAGCAATACTTTTTAGCCCTCGACCAACTAGAAGAGTTAGGAAAAGAGAATAATAAGTATCTACTAGAACCCATAGGAAGAAATACGGCTCCTGCCATAGCGCTTGCATGTATGGTTTTGGATCCTGATGAATTGATACTCGTAACACCATCTGATCATCTTATAAAAGATGAAGTGGCATACAAAAAAGCTCTACATGTAGCCAAGGAATTGGCAGAAAAAGACAATCTTGTAACTTTTGGTATAACACCCACTTTTGCAGAAACAGGATTTGGATACATAGAAGCAGATGGTTACGGTGTAAAGGCTTTTCATGAAAACCGGATTTTCAAACTGCAAGTAGATATCTGAAAGAGGGTAATTATTATTGGAACAGCGGTATGTTTATGTTTAAAGCAAAAGTATTTTTAGAGGAACTTAAAAAGTACTCTCCTGAGATTTGTGAAAATTCTCTTAAGGCTGTTGAGAGAGCAAAATATGACACAGATATGGCTACTTTAAGAGTTTTGCATGAAGATATGGTAAATATACCTGAAGACAGTATTGATTATGCGGTAATGGAAAAATCTTCAAAAGTAAAAGTGGTGCCTTCGGATATAAATTGGTCAGATGTGGGAAGTTTTGACGCTCTTTATGAAGAGTTGCCAAAAGATGAAGACGGAAATACGAAAAATGATAAATATTACAACATAGACAGTAAAAACAATCTCATATATTCGAAGCAAAGATATATCGCGACAGTTGATATAGAAGATACTATCATCGTTGATACCGGTGATGTTATACTTATCTCTAAAAAAGGAAGTTCTCAAAAAGTCAAAGAGATAGTCAAGCAAGTCAAAAAAGATACAGAACTTCACAATATCCACCTAACAGGATACAGGCCTTGGGGAACATATACTGTACTTCAAGATACGCCGGGCTATAAGATAAAGCGGATAGAAGTGAAACCGGGAAAGCGTTTGAGTTTGCAAAAACATTACCACAGAAATGAGCACTGGATAGTGGTGAGCGGAACTGCTACTGTAACAGTTGGAGACAAAACCGAACTTGTAAGACCAAATGAATCAACTTATATAAAAATGGGAGAACTTCACAGACTTTCAAATGAAGGAAAAATACCGGTAATACTAATAGAAGCACAAGTCGGAGAATATACAGGAGAAGATGATATAGTGCGAATCAGTGACGATTTTAAGAGAATATAAAAAAGGTTTTTAGATGAAAAAAATAGGTGTTATCGGGAGTGGTTTTATAGCTAAAGGATTGCTTGATTTGATAAATTCAAAAAAAGAATATGCTATTTCAAATATTTTAACAAGAGCAAAAATTCAAGAAAGAGATAAATTTCCATATAAAGATTTTTTGACGAATTCTCTGCAGGAGTTAATAGACAATTCAGACATCATAGTAGAATGCAGTGGTGATGTTGAATATGCAACCAAAACAATTAGTAAAATTATGGAAAATGATATTCCTATTGTAACTATGAATTATTTTACCCCAAGCAATAGACAGCGTAAATACAAATCTCTTACATGTAGTGTCGTTTTTTGTATTGTCATTATATCTGGATTTCATTAAAAAAATTAAAATTTTAAATGTTTTTTATTTTGTAGTTTTATTTGGATTATTTATAGAGATAACACAGGGATTATTTACTACAAGAGAGTTTGATTTATTTGATGTTGTTTTTGATTTGATTGGTTTTGGATTGAGTGCAATATTTTTAATTTCAAAAAAATATTGTATATATTTTTCTGCTACAAGAAAGATAAAATTGACATATTTTTTCTTACTTAGAAAATTTACTAGAAACTCTAACCTATAATCTCCAGGTGGCCTTTTCCACTATGCCTTTTACATCTATGATTATTGGTTTTCCGTTTGATAATTTTTTAAACTGCTCGGTGGTTATTTGCTTAAATTTATCGTGCCCTACGGCAACTATGATTGATTCGTATTTGTTGCTGTTGTATGGAAGTTTGTCTATAAAAGTTACATCGATTGACTTTTTATCATTTTCGCTGATCCAATAGTCATATACTTCTATGTTACATTCGTATTCTTTGAGTTCATTTATGATATCTATAACTTTTGTATTTCTAAGATCGGGACAGTTTTCTTTAAATGTGATTCCTAAAATCAGTATATTTGCGTTATTTAGTTTTTTGTTTTCTTTTACCATATATTTTATGGTTTTACCTGCTATGAATTTGCTTATGTTGTTATTTACCTGTCTTGCTCCAAGGATTAGATTTGGAGTGTAGCCCAGGGATTGAGCCTTAAATGTCAGATAGTAAGGATCTACTCCTATGCAGTGACCACCGACCAAGCCTGGAGTCAGTTTTATAAAGTTCCATTTGGTTCCTGCTGCTTCAAGTACAGCATTTGTGTCTATATCCATAGTATCAAAAATCATAGCCAATTCATTCATCAACGCTATATTTACATCTCTTTGTGTGTTTTCTATGACTTTTGCCGCTTCTGCTACTTTGATGCTCGGTGCAAGATGTGTGCCGGCTGTTATGATCGATTTGTACAGTTCATCTATCTTTTTTGCTATTTGTGGTGTTGAGCCTGATGTGATTTTTAGTATTTTTGTGACAGTATGTTCTTTGTCTCCAGGGTTTATCCTCTCTGGAGAGTATCCGCAAAAAAATGTTTCATTAAATTTTAAATCACTCTCTTTTTCCAGTATTGGAACACATGTATCTTCGGTAACGCCTGGATAAACAGTCGATTCATAGATGACAATATCCCCGTCTTTAAGGACTTTTCCTATGGTTTGAGTTGATTTTATGATAGGAGTCAAATCAGGCTCATTGCTACTGTCTATAGGAGTTGGAACTGTGACTATATAGATATCGCAATCTTTTATTTCCTCTATATTTGTAGTGAATTTTATACCGTTTTTGATGGATTCCTTTAATTGCTTGCTTGAGAGTTCAAGTGTTTTATCAATTCCGCTGTTTAGCTCATCTATTCTTGATTTGTTTATATCAAAACCGACTACTTTGTATTTTTCGCTAAAAGCATGTGCTAAAGGCAATCCGACATATCCAAGACCAACTATACATATATGATTCACTTTATTTTCGTTCCTTTTGGTTAAATTTCTGCTTCTAAATTTAATTTATATTCGGGAGTTCTTATTTTACAAAAAACTCCCCCTTTGTTTTAGTGATTAAACATCTTTTTATAGTATTGTTCTGCCATTCTTCCTGAGTCGAAATCTATATCTATTTCTGTCATCGCGTTTTTCATGATTTCTACCCATTTTTTATGGTTATTATAATATGTTGGGATGATTTTATCTTCTAGTATATCCATCATGTTTTTATTGTCTAGTCTGTCTTGCTCTTCTATTGACATTTTGTGGTCTAGTTCTGGAATCGTAAAAGCATTTTTGCCGTCTCTTGCAAACTCAGGATGCCAACCGTCATCGACCGAGAAGTGAATAGAGCCATTCATGCTGGCAGTCATCCCACTGGTTCCACTGGCTTCTCTTGTGATTCTTGGTGTGTTAAGCCAAATATCACTACCTTGTTTGAGGAATTTTGAAAGAGTGAGTTCATATCCTATTAGAACTGCCATATTTTGGTAGTGATGAGACATATCTATGAGTTCATTAAACAGATCAATAGCTCCAAAATCACCTGGATACGGCTTGCCTGCCCATATGATTTGAACAGGAATCTTAACTCTTTTCATAAGATTTTCAAATCTTTCCAAATCATATGCCAGCAAACCCGGTCTTTTGTATTCTGCGAATCTTCTCGCCCAGACTATTGTTAGAATTTCTGGGTCAAACATCTTTCCGGTTTGATCTGCCACGATATCAAAAAGTAATTTTTTGAGATGTTTTTTTCTCGCAACAAGTTCATAATCTTCATGTTCGTCAAGATTTCTTATCAGAGTTTTGTCTGTCCAGTATTTCTTGTTTTGTGCATTGGTTATAGATATTATCTCACATCTTCCTTCTACACCTGACCACATTTCGTTTGAAACTTTTTCATGTATTTTTGATACTGCATTTGCTATCTTTGCACTTCTTAAAGCCCCAACCGTCAGACTGAAGTTATCATCATTTTGATAGCCGCTTATCTCTCTTATGGTTTGCATATCCAAGCCATTGAAAAATCCCATCTCTTGCAGAAAATGTATATTGTGTATCTCATTTCCCGCAGCTTCTGGTGTGTGAGTGGTAAAAACTACTCTTTTTCTAATCTCATCCATATCTTTAAATTTTGAATAGAGTTGATAAACCAGAGGAAGAGCATGACCTTCATTCATATGATAAATATCAACTTTGTGATTTAATGCTTCGAGCACTTTTGTTCCGCCAATTCCCAAAACTATCTCTTGAGCAACTCTTGTTCTCTCGTTTCCGTCGTATAATTTATGTGTTATAGTTCTGGCTAAATAGTCATTTTCATCTATATCAGTTGAGAGCAATATGATAGGAGCCGAGCCAAAAACTTCAGGTTTGACCAAAAATGCTTTTATCTTTACATCCTGATTGTGAACTCTTACCCTGACATCAATATCAAGTTCTTCCAAAAAGTAGTAAAATTTTCTGGTAAAAGTAGGTCTTAGAGTTCTGTCTTCGTTTCTGGTCTGATCATAATATCCAAAACTCCAAAGAAGTCCGATACCCACAACATTTTGCTTAAGGTCATAAACGCTTCTCATGTGAGAGCCGGCTAAAAAACCAAGTCCGCCTGAGTAAATCTTGAGTGCCTGATCTATGGCAAATTCCATAGAAAAATACGCTACTGCTTTTTCATATTTTTTGTTTATATCATATGTGATTAGTTTCATTTAACTGTCTCCTTTTTTAGGAAGTAAATTCCTAAAAAATTCCTCGCGACTAAAGCTTATGCTTCGCATAGAATTTTCCATTTTTATCCCTGTTTTTGTAGATTTTTATATAAGATTTGTTTGCCTAGCTCAACTCCTGGTTGATTGTAGGTATTTATATCTGTCATAGAGCCGACTGCTGAAGTAAGTAATTCATAGTACATAATCAACGCTCCGATATTTTCCGGGCTCACAAAATCAAGCATTATTATATCTGTACTAACTTTAGTATCTATTAAACTCTGCATTGTAGCATCACATTGTGCATTGATGAGAGTGTTGAATTTCTTGCCATTTATAAAATTTGTCTTTTCTATGTTTTTCAGTGAGATATCAGGTACTCTCAAGTCATCTCCAAAATCTTCTACTTTTATGAGCGTTACTGTTTTGTCTCTGGTTCCTTCTATGATGAGTTGTAAAAACGAGTGTTGATCTACAGCGCCTATCAGTCCTACTGGAGTCAGCCCTACATGTGCGCCATGATTGTCCACTTTTCCGAGTGATTCTGCCCAAAGTTGAACGAACCATTTTGTGAAGTTTTCCAATCTGTCTGCATAAGAGAAGAGTACATTTATAGGTGTAGTTTTTGATTTGTCGCTTAAATAACATGCTTTTTCCAAGAGATGATTTTCATCTCCGGCAAAAAAACTTTTGACAAAATCTCCCGCACCTTTTAAAAGAGCTTTCATATCGTATCCTGCCATCATCAAAGGAGCAACTCCTACCGCACTTAGAACTGAAAATCTTCCGCCTACATTTAGAGGTATATTGAACTGTGCAATTTGGTGAAAATTAGCAAAATCGCTGAGATTGGAACCACTGTCAGTGATAGCAAATATGCGCTTCTTATCGACTCCATCTAAATCTAGTGAGCAGTATTGTATAACAGTTTTAAATATAGAAGTAGTCTCTATCGTTCCGCCTGATTTTGATATAACAAAAAACAGAGCTTCTTCTTTTTTGATTTTTTTAAGAGTCAAGCTGATGCTGACGGGGTCAGAGTTTTCAAGATACAGTATCTCTTTGATATTTTTACCGTAAGGTCTGAGTATCTGGTCAACTGCCTTTATGCCAAGGCTTGATCCACCAATTCCTATAATCACTATTTGCGAAAAATTCTCTACATGTAGAGCTTTAACTTTTTCAACTATGTCAAGCGAACTTTGTGGCAGTTTGTAGTATCCTATCTCGTCACTGTCCATCTCTTTTTTCAATGCCTCAAAAGCACTGTCCATTTTCTCTATCTCTTTTTGTGTGTTTTGAAAATCAAAACTTCTATCAAAACTTAACATCTTAATTCTCCTTTTTTATATATATTACACTAAGTGGCGGCAGAGTTACTTTTAGGGATAAATCTCTTCCGTGGACGGATTTGTCAATCGTCTTTAGTATCTCTTTGTTTTTACTGCTCCAACCTGCAAATTGTTTGTCTTGTGAATTAAATATCTCTTTATACTTACCTTCTTCACTGATTCCAACTTCATAGCCGATATGCGGTTTGTCTGAAAAATTACAAACTACTATTATGTTATCTTTGCTTTTTTTTGCTTTTCGTATGTAGGATATCACATTTGCACTATGATCATTTTCGTCTATCCATTCAAATCCCTTTGGATCACAATCATACTTGTGAAGCGCCGGTTCTTTTTTGTAGAGTTTGTTTAACTCTTTTATGATATCGCTGATTCCTTTATGGTTTTCTTGATCAAGTAAATGCCAATCCAGGCTTTTTTCAAAATTCCACTCAGCAAATTGTGCAAATTCTCCTCCCATAAAAAGAAGTTTTTTGCCGGGATGTGCATACATCAAAGAGTACATCGCCCTTAGATTTGCAAATTTTTGGTTATTGTCTCCGGGCATTTTGTTGATTAAGGAGCCTTTCATATGTACTACCTCGTCATGGCTGAGAGGCAGTATGTAGTTTTCATTGTACATGTAAACAAAACTAAAAGTCAAATCATTATGATGATATTGTCTGTGAATCGGGTCATTTTTCATGTATTTTAGTATGTCGTGCATCCAACCCATATTCCATTTGTAATCAAATCCAAGACCTCCCTCGCTTACTTTTCCTGTAACTTGTGGAAAATTTGTGGATTCTTCGGCAAACATCATGGTGTCTGTATGAAATTCACCGACAGTAGAATTGAGTTGTTTCAAAAATTTTATGGCTCCTAGATTTTCATTTCCTCCGAACTCATTTGGAATCCAGTCCCCTTCTTCGCGTGCATAATCAAGATATAGCATAGACGCAACTGCATCGACTCTAATCCCGTCTATATGATAAATGTCTAGCCACATCATGGCAGAACTTATCAAAAATTCCCTTACTTCATTTCTTTCATAATTAAATATCGCACTTCCCCATTGAGGATGGTATCCAAGACGCGGATCTTCGTGCTCATAAAGACAGGTTCCGTCAAAGTTCATCAATCCGTGACCATCAGTCACAAAATGTGAAGGTACCCAGTCGAGTATGACTCCTATGCCGTTTTGATGCATCACTTCAACAAATCTCATGAAATCTTTTGGTTCTCCAAATCTGGAAGTCGGAGCAAAATACCCGCTGGTCTGATATCCCCAGGAACCTTTAAAAGGAAATTCTGTGATAGGCATCAATTCAACATGTGTAAATTTCATCTCTTTTAAGTAGATTGCTAGTTCGCGTGCAGATTCTTCGTAAGTCAAATATCGGTTGTTTTCCTCCACTTTTCTTCTCCAAGATCCAAGATGCACTTCATAAACAGATATGGCATTTTTGTGTGAATTATTTTTGGCTCTTTTTTTCATCCATTTTTCATCATCCCAGGTAAAGTTTTCTATGTTATATACTCTTGAAGCGGAATTTGGAGCAACTTCAGCGTAAAAAGCGTAAGGATCAGCTTTGTTTGCGTTTAGATTCTCAAAATCATTGAAGATGTGATATTTGTAAATGTCATACTCTTTTACATTTTCTATAAATCCATCCCATATGCCGGAACCATCACCTCTCAATTGTAATTTGTGTGCATTTTCATCATATTTGTTAAAGTCGCCAATAACGCTCACGCCTTTTGCATGCGGAGCCCACAGAGCAAAATAGACACCCTCAACACCTTCTCTTTTCATGAGATGAGAACCTAGATGTTTATATAATTTGGAGTGAGTTCCTTCTTTGAATAAATATATATCAAGCTCACTAAATCTTGTTACATCATAATACATTGTATATTTCATTTTTTTACCCCTCTTTTTTCAAGAGCGTATTTATATACCTCTTCGTACGATTTGGCTGATTTTGTCCAGTCAAATCTCATCTTCATGGCTCGCTTGCGCATTTTATCAAAATTTTCTTTGTCATTATAATATGTATCAACTGCCCATTTTACGGTATTGTAAAGGGCATGTCCACTTGCTTCATAAAATTTAAAACCGTTACATGTAGAGCTTTTTGGATCATAATTTTCTATCGTATCATCAAGTCCGCCAGTTGCTCGCACTATCGGAAGCGTGCCGTATCTTAAGGAGTATATCTGGTTAAGTCCGCAAGGCTCAAACAAAGAAGGCATCAAAAACAGATCGCTTCCCGCTTCTATTTGGTGTGCTAATATATCGCTGTATCCTACATGAACGCCAAACTTATGCTTATGTTTGCTTGCTTGATCACTAAAGAAAAATTCTGCCCATTTTTCTCCTGTACCTAGCATCACGATTTGTAAATCCAAATCTTTTAAGCCATGCATAATCTCGGCAATCAAGCCTATGCCTTTTTGTTCGGCAAATCTGCCTACAAAACCAATTAGCGGTATATTTTCATCAATTTTTAGTCCAAAATGTTTTTGCAAGGCTTTTTTGCATGCTTTTTTGCCGCTCATATCATTTGTGTCATATTTTTTGGCTATAGCTTCATCAATACTTGGATTCCACTCACTGTAATCCACTCCGTTTAATATGCCAAAAAGTTTTGCAGTATGGGCTTGTATGTGGTTTTCCAGACCAAATCCAAACTCTTTTGTTTGTATCTCTTTGGCGTATTTTTGAGATACGGTAGTAACTGCGTCAGCATGGGCAATACCTCCTTTTAGAGCATTAAATACATCATGGCTTTCAAATTCCATCGGATTAAAATGCTCCCAGCCAACTTCAAGTACATCAATAGCACCTTTGAAGAACTCGCCTTGATGCTGAAGATTGTGTATAGTTAAAACCGTTGCGGTATTTGCAAAATCATACACAAATCTTGTTTTAGAAAGAAGGGGCATAGTAGCTGTATGCCAGTCGTTTACATGTATGATATCGGGAGTAAATCCCAATTTCTTGCATAGCATAAAAGCTGATTTTGATAAAAATATAAAACGATTTTCATTATCTTTGTAAGGTTGCCCATTTTCATCATAAAGACCACCTCTGCCAAAAAACTTTTCATAATCTATAAAATAAATCGGCACTTCACTGTTTGGCAGAGTTGAGCTATAAATTCCTGCCCAAAGTTCCCCCATAGGACCCATAGGAACCCCGAGAGCTCCGGGAATATGAGTAAGTTTTGACTTATTGATTTTATAATATCTTGGCATCACAACGATGATATTGTGACCTAACTTTTTTAATGCTTTAGGAAGAGCACCCGCAACATCAGCTAGTCCTCCTGTTTTTGCAAAGGGAACAACTTCACTTGCTACAAATAAAATATTTAATTTTTTCATTTTATGTCCTTTAGTAAAGAAGCACCGATGAGAGATGCATCTTGTAATTCGCTTTTTATTATTTTACAATTTTTTAATATAGGTTTTAGAGCAAAATTGTCTATGTTGGATATAATTTTTCCTACTAGGTACGGATTTGCTTCTATTATGCCACCTCCTAGAACTAAAATCTCTGGATTAAAAAGTGTTATTGTGGTACCGGCTGCAAAAAAAAGTGCTTCTTCAAACTCTTTTAGAATCTTTTTGGAATCAGGATTTTCATCATTTTTCAAAGCTTCCAAAGTAGGGCTACATGTAAGATTATAATAATCTATCCACTTGATGATGCCTGCACCTGAGATAAAGTTTTCTATACAGTTATCTCGCCCACAACCGCATCTAAAAGGAGCTTTTTTGTATGGTATGTGTCCTATTTCACAAGAAAGATTGTTGTTTCCTTTTATAACTTTTTCGTGATCGATAGCGCCTAAACCAAGACCGGTCCCCACATATAAAGCACAGATATTTTTACTTTTTAGCTCACTTGCTTCTGCGATTACTGCGCAAGTCAGGTCATTTTCTATAAATAAAGAGATATCGTATTTGGCTTTAAAATACTCTTTGATATTTTTAATATCTACTTTGATATTTGGTGAATCGATTATGACGCCATCTTCGACTTGACCGGCATAAGATATGCCGATAGTTTTTATATTTTTATGTTTGCCAAGTATCCCTTCTATAAAACTGGCTAAACCTATTTTGTTACTTTTTTCTCTATATGTTATATTTTTTACAGATGCTCTTAGGTTTGTTCCTCCTGCATCTATCGCTAAGTTCATGATAACACTTTTTTATATAATTTGATATATTTTAAGGCACTTTTGTCAAAAGAAAAATCACATTGCATATTAAATTTTTGCAAAGCAACTCTGTTTTTCAAGTTTAAAGACCGATTAATTGCCAGCATAAAAGCTTTTTTGCTGGGCTTTGAAAAGACGATTCCGGCTCCGCATTTTTTGCTGTTTTCATGTACGCTGTCTTTTAAACCGCCAATGCTATGGACTATCGGGATTGTGCCATAAGCCATAGATATCATTTGGTTTAGTCCGCATGGCTCAAAAAGGGAAGGCATAAGTAGAAAATCAGCTGAAGCATAAATTTGATGTGATAAACTTTCGTTATATCCGAAGATTAGTTCAAAATTTTTATATTTTTTTGCTGATCTCATGAGAGGTTTTTTATATTTGCTTTCGCCGTCAACCAAAAGTAAAAGATTTATCTCTTCTTTTGTTAAGTCGTTTATCGAGTCTAAAATGATATCGAAACCTTTTTGCTCTACTAATCTGCTAATCATAACAAAAAGAGGTATTTTTGTATTTTTTAGTTTGATTTTTTTAAACAACTCTTTTTTGTTTTCCTATTTTAAAGAGAGTGAGTTTTTGTCATAATTTTTAAAGATTGTTTTATCAGTTGTTGGATTAAAAATTTCTGTATCAATTCCATTTAAAATGCCACTTACTTTATCTTTGTAAAATCTCAAAAAGCCGTCTAATCCACAACCAAACTGTGGAGTTAAAATCTCTTTTGCATAAGTCGGACTGACTGTCGTGATGGCATCACTGTATTTGATGCCGGCTTTCATAAAGTTGCAATTTCCGTAAAACTCTAAATCTTGAAAGTTAAAATGTTTTTCATCTATACCTAACCTGCCTAAAGTATGTTTTTCAAAAATTCCTTGATATGCGAGATTGTGTATCGTAAATATTGTTTTGATTTTTGTATCTTTTAGCCAAAAAGCACTAAGTGCACAATGCCAATCATTTAGATGAACAATCTCTACATGTAGAGTCTCGGCAAGATGACTTATAGCTTTGCTGAAGATTCCAAATCTTATGTCATTGTTCGCATAAGCCGTGTTGTCACCATATAGATTTTTAGTAGTGCTTAGAAGAGGTGCTTTGATAAAGTAAGTTAAAACGCCTTTGTTTAATTTGCAAAGCAATTCTATGTTGTAGTTTATACCGCCCAAATTGATATCAAATTTTATGTCGGTTTTTTGAAAATTTGCGATGTCCATAAAACCATAAAAGGGCATCACGGATATAACTTCAATTTCTTTGTTTAATGCTTTGGGAAGTGCATTTGCCACATCTGCCAAACCTCCACTTTTTGCATATGGAAAAATTTCGCTTGCGGCAAATAGAATTTTCATGAATTTAAGAGCTCTGCACACTCTTCGGGAGATACCGGATTGATAGCCATATTGGTTGAAAGCTCAAATCCTCCGAATCTGTAAATTCTCGGAGTTATATGGATGCTAAAACGAAAATTTTCAGGAATTGAAGAAAGATATGCTTCATTTTCAAAATTTCTATTTAATGGGGCTAATCTAAAGTATAGATTGTAATCAAATCGACCTAGTTGAAAATGCAGTTTTTCAAAAACTTTTTGAATCATGAGAGCTAAATTTGAAATTTCTCCATGATTGCAATGCTCTAAGGAAGGTATATTTTTCAAAGGTGCAATGGCAACTTCAAAAGGAAAGCTACTGGCAAATGGACAGTATGCTATAAAATTATCAATCTCTTCTATAACTCTCTTGTCTTTAGATATTTTTTCATTTTCTATGATATCTTGAAGTTTTCCTCTGCCGTGTTTTTTATAATAATAAAAATTTCGTTTTAAAAAATTTAGTTCATCTTTTGGCATAATAGGAAGTGCCAACAGTTGCGTATGAGGATGGACTTGCGTTGCTCCTGCATTTTGTCCGTAGTTTTTAAAAATACTTAAGTGAATCAGCCTTTTATCGTTTTTTAAATCTTCTATTCTTTTTATCATAGTATTTAGCCAAAGCTCAATAAAGAGAGTATCAAGTGTAACTATATCTTTATCGTGATTTGGTGAGTCTATCAGGATTTCATGGGCTCCAACTCCTTGGATAGTTTCAAATATACCCTCTATTTTTGAGCTACTTTCCAATTCAACTTGTACAGCTTTATATAGATTTGGAACAACTCTTGTTTTCCAGCCATTGCTGTTTGGTTCATTGTCTCTCATAGCAAATATCTCATGGGGAGTCATATCTTCATGACCATCACAAAATGGGCAATTCTCTGTATTGATTTTAGAAGAAGATTGTCGGTAAAAATCAGGACGATGAAGTCTTTCCGGAGCTATTAGAACATACTTGTTGCGTAGTAAATCCAATCTTATGTTAGACATCTGTAACCTCGATATCTAATGATAATTCTAAATTTTGTGCAAATTCAGTTGACAATATGAAAGAAATTTGTTGGCTTACCATGTCAAATCCTTTTTCACTTTGAGATATCGTTTTTAAAATATAAGCATGCATATCAAGCTCTATATTTGAAGTGATAGTTAGTTTTTTATTTGTAAAATCATCTACGATATCCAAAGATTTTATATGTTTTAAGTTTAGCCCATCATTTATAAGATTATCATTAATCGTTACAAGATTCGGATGTGCGAAGTGAAAGTTGAACTCTACGCCATAAAAGGCCTTATCTCTGAACTCGCTTCTACATGTAAGGTTTTCTTTCAGTCCGTTTTCTTTAAAAGTATATTTTTTTGAATATTTGTTTTAAACATATTATCAAGGTAAATACCGCCATCTCTGCTGAATGTTTTAACTCTTTTATCAAGTTCAAAAGGTTGATTTGCAAAATCTCCGATTTCTCTGAAATTTGCCTTTTTAAAATTTTCAAGATTAAAAGGCACATTTGAGATATGGTCTATAAAAGAGTATTTTAGATACCAGTCGAAGATCAGATTTTCTTTAAGATTATCATCTATCTCTTCAACCAAATTATGGATAGTTGCTATCTCATCGTTACTTTGTTCATTGTTCTGAATAACAGGAGGATTTAATATCTTTTCATGGTAAGCTTCTTTTCTTCTTGTGATACTGTTTTGCCAGTTAAAAAATTTATCCAATGAGCCAAACTCTACCATTTGTCCACCGTTTTTTGATGAAAAAACAAAAGAAAATGAGTTTGTCAAAACTTTTAACTCGTCATATCCGTCCATATCAAAATCATCCACTTTGTATTGAATTTTTGTATTTGCAAAAGTTTTTTCTAAGCCTAGAAGATATTTGTAGGCATTATCTCTTAGATTGGGCAAGTATAATCCTCCAAAAACTCCATGCCAAAAAACATCATTTGTTTGAAGTGCATATAAAAGCTCGAGCGATTTTTTGCTCATTTTATCTTGAAATTTGCTCATGTAAAGCATTCTTTTGTGAAGATAGTTGCTTTCTTCGTATTTCACAAAAAAGTTTTTCCAAATACCGCCTTTTATAAAAGCGATGCCTATATTTTCAAAATACTCAAACCCAACACGCTTTTTTAGCTCTTCTATGGCGATAGTTTGATATTCTCTCAGGCTCCATTCTCCCATCTCAAAATAAGAAGTATTGTTAAGATATGCGATTCCTTTGGATTTGGTTTTTTTCTTAAAATCTCCAAAATGTTCTGTTTTTATTTTTTTATTTTTTATCACTGCTCCTACAAAATCTTTTAGCCACCCTTTTTCATATACCCATTCATAAGTCTCAGGCCACAAGCCAAACTTTTCTGCATCATCAAATATAATCGCAGTAGAGTCTTCTTCTTTTTTGCAATTTTCTATCGCATCAATTGCTTTTTCGACACTAAAAAAAGGAAGAGCATATCTTAAAGCTCCTGAAATTGGAAAAAGTGCCAGTTTTTTACCACTTTCTTCTGTTTCAAAGTATCCATCCATCTGACTTTTGTCAAAGCCACTACTTAAAAAATGATAATCATCAACCAAGGCAAAATCAATATCGGCCTTGTCTAAATCAGGCACTATTGAGGATTCCCAAACTCTCTCGGTTAACCAAAGTCCTTTTGGTTTTACATCAAATCTTTTTTTGATATATTTGTTTAATTTATTTATTTGATTTACTCTGTCATTTGATGGAATTGAACTAAGAATCGGTTCGTAATATCCCGCACTTATCCACTCTATTGAGCCACAACGAGTCAGTTTTTGCATATTTTTAAATATATCAGGATGTTTTGTTACGATTTGATCCAAGAGCCAACCACTACAGTGGACTGAAAATTTAAACTGCGGATAATTAGCCATAGTTTCAAAAAATGGCTTATAACATTTTTCTATAGCTTCATCTACCGCTTCACCAAAATTATCAACAGGCTGATGCATGTGCACCCCGAAAAGTAATGATACTTTGTGCATATGTTTTTTCCTTATATAAACCAATTATGATTGTAGTTTGTATCTAAATTGCAAACGAGTTCCCCAAAACCCGGGAGTGTTTGGATAACCCTTTTTTGTTTTATCAACTCAAAACGAAAATTTAAATTTCTCTGCGTGAAACTTTTTTTATCTATTTTCATTTCGAGCCACTGTTTGCATGCATACTCTATTTTAAAATCTTTTTTAATTTTGCCTGACCCGGATTTTAGCGGTATTTTTATACTCGCTTCGATAGGATCTATCGTTATATTTAGTGTTTGAGACTCTAAGAGAGAATCAATGTCTGCGATAAATGCAAAATACAAAAATTCCTCGTCTTGGCCATAAAATATTTTATGGATGGGAGCCCTTACTTTATCCATGGTTGAGAAAATTTTTGTTTCGTCAATTACGCCACATCCTATCCACTCGAAAAAAGAGTCATGCAAGCCATTTATTATAGGAGATATATTTGATTGTGGAGGAATATGAAAATTTATGGCACTTTTTTTCTCTAAAATAGATTTAAAGAGAGTGCTTGGCGGTGAAATTTGCATCAGATTATAGATATCAATTAAGTGATTTCTGAAAAGAATATCAAATTCTGCCCCAAAGTCGGTATAGTGATCGTCCCCATACCACCAAAACCAGTCTGAGCATTCTGCTGCCAAGAAATGCTTTACTATCTCTTCTTTTGTACTTGCATTAAGTTTTTTACCATATTTTTTATAATCTCTTTTTGTTTGAAATATCAAATCCCAAGCTTTGGTTTTTTCACTATGACCTACCCAGGTATTAAATTCTCCGTTTATCCAACTTCCAGGCGAAAGATTTGGTAGTTTCCTTTTGTCCATTTGGCAAATTTCGTCCATAGTTACGGTTTCGCACCAAGGAGATAAGTTTAATTTACCGTATAACGAATTAAAAAAATCAAAGCCGTTATTTTTGTAAAATTCCCAAGCGTTTTCGCCATCAAGTATGACAAAAACTGTTGCATTGTTGTTTTCATCATTTATATTTTTTAGTGCATTTATAAAGTTTTCACTTGCTTTGTCTGCTTCCCAAAATCTGTATGTAAATCCAATCAAATCACTAAGCCCGTGATCTCTAAAACCAATACATACATCATCATAACTGTAAGGGTAGTATAGGTTTTTTCTGTCACTGTTTTCTATGGATTTGAAGAGTATCGCTTCATCGGTAGCTATCCATTTGATACCATGTTACCTCAAAAGCCTTACACTGTTTTGATCCACAGCTCCTTCGGCTGGCCAAAAACCCTCGGGTGTAAAGCCAAAAGTATCACAAAACAAATGCACCGCTCTTGAAATCTGCAAATTAGCATCTTCTTTCAGAGGCTCATGGAGACGCGGTATATTAGTAGATGGATTTGCTTTTCGTGCATTGTCCATATCAAGTAACAGCGGAAGAATAGGGTGGTTTAGAGGTGTTGTTGAGATCGAAATCAAACCCTCTACATGTAAGGATTTATAATAATCAAATATACCCTTAATAAACTCTTTTAATTCGTTTAGTAAAATAGTCTTATCATTAAAATCATAATTTTCTTGTTTTTCTATGAGGGACGATACGACTTGACTGTTTTGCTTTAAATATACGCCACACCAAGAGAGTATAAACAAAACTTCCAAATCAAAAAATTCATCATCATTTAAAACTTCTTTGCGATATAAATCAACAAAACGAGGAAGTGGCGATACCATGGTGTCAAACTGTGCGCTTTTGCAAATCTTTATCATCCATTCTCTTTGATTTGAATCAAGTTCACTACCGTTTTTATACCATAGATTTAAAAAGTAATCATATTTACAAGGTTCATCAAAATAGAGTTTTATCTGTTTTATCAAAGGAGGAGTTATATTAAAAGTAGCCTTGATACCTTTATGTCTGCTCATCATCCAAGGCATATCATAATAATCTTTTATGGAGTGTAAAAATACCCAGGGCATCTGCATCACCCCACTATTGTCGCGGTAGTCGGGCTGATGCATGTGCCAAATAGTCGCTAATTTCATCTTGACCAAATAGCTATTTTTTCACTGTATTCATCATATATTTTTTTGGCACTTAATTCATCTTTTGCCTGAATATATATATTTAAATGGTCACTATATTGATCTGGTATCATCAAAATCCAATCTGTTTCATTTTCCCAAATTTTTACGCCATCGGCTGTCGAAGCTTTTTTGCCTTTGGAATCCTCAAGGAATTTTCTCATCATTTTACCCTTGAGAGCCTGAGAGCATTCTATCTTTTTGCTGGAGTAGTAAAAATCGTCTATTTTTTTTGCCAAATTTGATATTTTTATACCATGACAGCTAAGTAATTCCATAATTTTTAAACTGGCATACATCGCATCTCGAGTCACGCCAAACTCTGTAAAAGCAAAGTTTCCATCCATCGTGGCTATGAGATCATACTCTTTTAATTTCTGAGCTTTAAAATTTGAGTATTTTCCTCTTTCTATATCTAAGTTTTCAAACTCAATCATATCAGGAGCCCAGGTAGGTAAAAAGACTTTTAGTTTTTTATCTGTTTCTTCCATATTTAGAAGATAAAGTATGCTCAAGAGTCCTTTTATTTTATCTAGAACCTCTCCTTCATCAGTTACGAGTAAAAGTCTTTGAGCATTTGGATAAATGATAATTCCCAAATCATAACTTAAACTTTTTACTATATTTGAAATATTTGATTTGGCACGATTTTCCAAGATTTTTATATTTGATAATTTCTTTTCATCATAATAAGCGTCTAAAACTATGTTTTCAACCCCAAGATCATTTAATAAAGTCGGAAAAATATCGGCGGTGCTTCCGTGCATAACATCCACTGCGACTTTAAATCCACCACATTTTATGATGCTGTGGTCGATCTCATTTTCAATATCTTTTATGTATTTTGAGGATTCATCTTCTCTTGAAAGCTCATTGATTTCGCCTATTTTAGTATAATCAACTCTTCTAAAATTTTCAGTAAAAAATGCCTTTTCCACACCTTTTATAGAGTTTGAATCAATTCTAAGTGCTTCTTCATTAAAAAGAGTAATTTGTGAACTTGTTGTGTCGATTATGTCTCTTTTGAAGTGTGCGCCACCAACAATTTTCTCATCTTTGGCAATAACATATCTAAGAATAGAAGGAGGAATGCTTTTCATATCCAATACATCAATACCAGCACTTAAAAGACCGCCCAAAAAGGCTCTTTTTAACATTCTTGAGCTTTTATCTTTGTCTCTTCCGACAGCCACTGTTACACCTATCGGCAATTGCGATGCAAATGCTTCTGCTAGTTTTGTAGCCATCTCACAAGAGAGTTCTATATTGCTTTTCCCTGAAACACTACCACTTTCAAAGATGTTGTTTCTGTATTTGCTTCCGAGGATTAAACTATGGCTCACTATGGATGCCGGTTCTATCTTTTTATCAGGCCATATCGTGACATCTTGTTCAAATGTAGTAAGTTCACCAACCTCACATCCTTGGGCCAGTATCAAACCGGCCCTTGCCGTAACATTTTTCCCTATTTCGTTGTCATAGCAGATAACGCAACCGTCAAATTTTGCATTTTTACCGATTTTTATATCACTCCACAGGATGCTGTTTCGGATATTGCTGTCGCTTCCTATTGAAACATTATTTCCTATAACCGTATTGTTTAATTTTGTATTTTTCTTTAGGATTACATCTTTTCCCAAGACGACATTTCCTATAATTTCTATACTTTTGTCTAAAGTGTAAGGAATGCTGCTATATAATGTGCCATCGGGAAATTCTGTTTTGACCCCGGGAATTTTAAATTTTACTTTTTCATTTAAAATATCTGCATGAACTTCGCGGTAACTCTCTGGATTTCCAACATCTCTCCAATAGCCTTCCATGCTGTAGCCCATCAATTCTATGCCATTTTTCATAAGTTTTGGAAAAAGATCTTTTGCAAAATCAAAATTTTCACCCTTGGGAATAGATTCTAAAATTTCCGGTTCTATTATGTAGATACCCGTGTTTATAGTGTCGCTAAATACTTCACCCCAACTTGGTTTTTCCAAGAATTTTTCTATAACATTGTCTTCATTTGCTATAACTACGCCAAATTGCAAAGGATTTTCGACAGAAGTCAATCCAATAGAGAGTTTTGCTTTTTTTGCAGAGTGAAAATCAAAAAGCTTTTGAAAATCAAAGTCAGTAACTAAATCACCACTTATGATGATAAAATTATCGTCTCCTATGAGTTCTTGTGCAAGTTTAACTGCGCCCGCTGTTCCATAATCATCATCTGGAGTTACATAGCTTATTTTTATGCCAAAATCACTTCCGTCTTTGAAGTAATCTTTTATAATCTCTGGTTTAAAGTATAAAAGAATGATGAACTCTGTGATACCAAGGTCTTTAAGAGTCATCATAGTGTGTTCCATCATTGGCCTGTTTACAACAGGTAACATAGGTTTTGGACAAGAGTGGGTTAGTGGTTGTATTCTAGTACCAAAACCCCCTGCCATAACTACTGCTTTCATTTAATTGCCCCCTTTTATTTGGGCAAAGCCCAAATAAAATTCCTCGCGACTAAAGCACGAGCTTTGCTCTGTAATTTTATCTTACTGTCCCCTTTTTACGGAAGTAAATTCCGCAAAAATTCCTCGCGACTAAAGAACGAAGTAGAAACTTCTGTAATTTTATCTTACTGTCCCCTTTTGCAGGAGCAAAGCCCCTTTAAATTCCTCGCGACTAAATTTATATCTCTAGTAGTGAATTTTGTGAATTAAATGGGGACATTACTGTTTCCACGCTTTCATCACATATCCATCTGCCATCACCAAGTTCGTAGCCAAATTGGTAATTTTTGTTAGAGTTTATAATTTTGGTTATATAAAACTCTCCATTTTTCTTTTTTTTCATGGGTTCACTTTTCCATTCGTTCCATTCCCCACAAATCTTTACTGATTCTACATCTATAGGTTCAGTTGTAAATGTTACCCAAGATTTTTTACCTTTATTTGTTATTTTTATCATAATTATTCTCCTATATTAAAAAAGATGTCATAATTATACCAAGTTTTCATAAAAAAGATTTAGAGAGAAAAAAGGCTTTAAAACCAAAGCCTTTTTTGTGTTGTGTTAGTGGTTATTTTTTTTGTATTCCATAATCATGGCGTATGCTTCATCTTTGAGTTTGAGTTTCTCTTTTTTTAAAGTATCTAATTCAGTGTCACTCATAAATTCTCTTCCTGCATCCACATTGTCTATTTTTTTGTCAAGTTCGTTGTGTCTTTCAAAAATTTTAGCAAAGTGCGCATTTTTAGTTTTCATTTCTGGAATTATATCTCTGTATTCTTGTAACATTCTGTCTCCTTGGTTGGTTTGTGAAATTTTAACTAATATTTGCTTTAAGTTCTATAATCTGCATTTATTTTTACATATTCGTAACTTAAATCACATCCATAAGCCCTGTATGAGAAATTTCCCATATTGAGATTGCAAGTTATTTTAAAAGACTCTTTTTTCATAACTTTCATTGCTTTTTGTTCTGTTTCTTTGTCTAAAACAGGATGCTTTTTTGAAAAAATCAAGACTTTATCATAGTAAATCTCTAGTTCTTCTTCGCTACATGTGACACCGGAAGCTCCTATGGTAGAAGCGATTCTTCCCCAGTTTGGATCCTCTCCAAAAAGAGCAGTTTTCACAAGTAGAGAATTGCTTAAGGCTTTTGCGGAAATTTCTGCTTCTTTTTCACTTATTGCACCATTTACTTCAAAAGCTACTACTTTATTTGAACCTTCCCCGTCTTTTAGTATCAGTAGGCTTAAATTTTTTGTTATAAATTTTAAAGCTTCTTTGAAAGCTGTTTTATCATAGCATTTTTTAGTTTTGCTAGCTAGTAAAAAAACAGTATCATTTGTAGATGTATCGCCATCAACACTTATCTTGTTGAAAGAATTTTCCACGCTTTCTTTAAGAATTTCATCCATATCAATTTTAGGGATATTTGCATCAGTTACCAAAAAACAAAGCATAGTAGCCATAGCAGGATTTATCATGCCTGCTCCCTTGCAAATACCGGCAATATGGAAAAAATCTCCATTATCAAATTCAACTCTGAAACATAGTTCTTTTGAAAATTTATCTGTTGTCATTATGGCATTAGAGCAGTTTTTTGAATTTTTTGAATTATAATCAAACTTGTTTGCTGCTGTGATGATTTTTTCTTTATCCAAAGGATATCCTATAACCCCGGTAGAGCTCATTATCGGATTTAAGAGTCTTATACCTTTTAAATTTTTAAATATAAAATCTATATCATCTATCCCTCTTTGTCCGGTAATTGCGTTTGCATTCTTAGAGTTCATTAAGATAAAATTTGTTTTAAAGTTTTTCGGATATTTTTTGTAATGCTTAATTGGTGCAGCTTGAAATTTATTGGTGGTAAACACAGCTGTTATATCGCACTCTTTGTTACTTCTTATAAAAGCAACATCAGGTTCATTGTTTTTTTTAAATCCGGCACTTATGCCATCACTGTAAAAACCTTCTACATTGTCTATGCCATTTTTTAATGAAATTAAGTTAAACATATTTCAATTCCTCCGGTTTGTGTTTGCTTTTTATTATATTTTTTGCCATTCTTATATCTTTTCCGGTGCCTATTAAAAGAAGTTTTGAATTGCTTATGATTAAAGCATCCCCCTGTGGCATCGGTGTGAACTTTCCATTTGGCTCTTCCAAGCCGACTATGCTAACATTTGTAATGTCCCGAATATGGGCTTCTCTAATTTTCTTGTATCTTAACCAAGAGGTGTCAGGAATTTCTATCTCTTCCATATCAAGTGGAATATCTCTTCGATAAAGTATGTTTTCGAGCATATTTTCCATGTCAGGTCTAACGCTCATAGCGCTTATCCTTTGAGCCATAAGTTTCGTAGCACTCACTACGCTGTCAGCCCCTAGTTTTTTCAGTTTATTGATATCATTTAAGTTTTTTGCTTGAGACATTATAAAGTATGGTCTTTTAAGGTTTAGCTCTTTTTCAAATAGTCTTGTTGTTACGATTTGAGCGATATTGTCAGCTAAATTTTCACTTAGGGTTATCAGTCCTTTGGCACGAGAAAGGGCTGTTTTTAAAAGGGCTACTTCAGTATGAGGTTCTTCCTGTACAAAATAAGGATATTTGTATTTTTGAGCTATTTTATCTAAATCATTATTTGGCGCTACCACAACAAAAGGTATATGGTTTTCTCTAAATTGATTTGAAAGTTCTATTGTGTATTCATTGTGATAACACACTACAAAATGATTTTTTAGTCTTGCTATTTTATATAACATTTGGCGCTCCTTAAAGATTCTAACAAAATTTCCCTTGTTTAATACTTCTATTAAAATACCGACAGAAAAAGAAAAAACACCAAATCCAAGTATGATGAGAGTTATGGTGAAAATTCTGCCGGCTTTGGATATAGGAGCTATTTCTCCAAATCCTACAGTGGTAAATGTGATTGCCGCTTGATAGATTGCATCATCTAAGGAAAAGTTATCTATTATGATATAGCCTAGGGCTCCTATCATAATCATCAATACCGTCAATATGAGAGGAAGACGGAAAGGTTTTAATTCTTGATAAAGTTTTGTGTCTAGGTTAATAGCCGGGACTTTTCTGTCACTCCAGTGTAAAAGCTTTTTTATCTTATGAAATAAATACACTTAAGCAGACTTAGTCCCAAACAATGAGACCATAATGGTCTCATAATGAGGTATTATTAAGCGTTTTTCTTCATTGTACGAAGTGTTGAAGCAGCAACTTTGATTTTTTTAGTTGTGCCGTCTTCTAGTGTAACTCTTACAGTTCTCAGATTTGGAAGAAATCTTCTTTTTGTTTTATTGTGAGCATGGCTAACATTGTTTCCTACCATCGGACCTTTGCCAGTTATCGCGCATCTTTTTGCCATTTTTAATCCCTTGAATTTTTTATTAAGGACGGTATTATACCAAAAATTTATAAAGGTTTTATGAAATTAACGATAAAATCTAAAAATTTCCAAAAATAAGGATATCTTTATGCTTTCAAAAGATGATATTGACAAGTATTTAGACACTATTCCCCCGATTCCTGATACTTTAAGACTAACTCTCTTGCATTTGAACAATAATGATGTGGTGCAAGCTGCAAATGTCGCAAAAGAAGACAAAGCATTTGTTGTTTATCTCTCAGAAATTGTAAATAAACCAATATTCGGTTTTGTAAATGATGTTAAAAATGTAAATCAAATTTTTGGTATTTTAGGACTTGGCAAAGCAAGACAAATTGTAGCTAGTTATTATATGCTCTTGATTATGCCTAAAAATTGGGAAGTTTTTGATTTTTCAAACAAAAAATTTCAAGAGTTACAAGCAAATTTAATCATAGGATGGAATGAAATTTTAAAAGAGTTGAAAATTGATGATAAAAATTTACAACAAAGTATCTCTCTAATCCCAGCTTCTCTAGTTATTTGTGAGATGATGTTTAGAGATACAAAAGAGACAATACTTCTTTTGCGTGAGTCAAAGCATATGAGTTTTGATGAGATACTCTATAAAATGAGCGGTTATAGATTTTTTGACATTGTGCTCCTGATCGCAAAAAAATGGGAATTTGATGATGAGATAGTTGCTTTTATAAAAGATTTTTCACAAGATAAATTACAAGGTAGCGCAAACAAAATCACACAAAAAGAGATCGTGTTTTTAAGGTTATTGATAAGCTATGAGATGAGTAAGTCCTATATTATCAATAGTGGGTTAAATGATTTTTTTGAAATTCCCATGAATTTTACGGAAAACGATATTGCTCTGTTTTTAAAAATTAGGAATAAAATTTGAAGCCAATTATCAAAAATAAGGTAGCAATTTTTTATCCAACAGGTTTTTTGGACGGAGACAATGCCTCTACGATTATAACTGGTGTTGATGAGCAAGAGATAATTTCAAAAAAACCCGATGCAGTATTTATTTCTCTGAAAAAAATTATTTTTTACAATAAAAAAGGGATATCTTACCTCGCTGATAGATTGGCATTTTTAAAAGATGAGTGCATGGTATTTGTAGGTTTTTGCGATTATGATATAAAAATATATAATTCAATACTAAGTACATTTGCAAATGATATAGCATTTTCTCTTGTTGAAAGAGAAGAGATGGTTTTTCTATTTAGTAGAAGTAAGAAACTAGAAGATAAAAGTATCATAATATATTCAAATGATCAGAGCCAAAAAAATCAAATTGCAATGGCACTGATAGAAAGAAAACTTAAAGTTCAAATCGCAAAAAACAAAGATGATTTTGAACAAAATAAGAAAAATTTTGATTTTGTAGTTAAAAACTCTTATATAGGAAATATTGAAAAAACAGTAGCTGTTTTTATTAAAAACAATATTATTATATATACTTTGAAGGGTTTTATTGATTCTGATATTTTTAATACATTTGATATGCAATATCATAAAAATTCTATAAAAGTAGGTTTTAGGATTTTTTGCTTTGATTTAACTGAAGTATCCTCTGCAAATATTCATGGAGCGAATTTTCTATCAAAATTGTCAATTGATGGAGCGGAATTTGGAGTTAGCATAGTGGTATGTGGGCTAAATTCCAATAAAACTACTAGCAGATTAACTCAAGATTTGGAAGATGCCGGGATTTTAATGTATGATGATTTAAAAAGTTTTTTTGAAGATGAAGAAGTGGTGAGTCAATCAAATATAGAAGCCCAAAAGATGGCAAAAAAAACAAAAATGAATAAAAAAATCATCTCCATACTTCCAGATGTTATAGAATCTACAGTTCATACGATTGAGGTTCTTTCAAATAAAAAGGCTAAAAAAGAAAGTGTAAAAATACAGTCCCTTGAGTCAGATATGAAAGATGAGGTTGTTATATCTACTGTAGGGTTTTATGGTGATGTGGATGCTGTATCTTTACTGATAATGGATAAATATGATGCACAAGATGTTTGTAAGATTTTATTGCCGGAAGAATTTACTGCAGAGGAATTGTTTGATGCTTTCAGCGAATTTGCAAATGTGATAAGTGGAAAAATTTTACAGAAATTTAAAAGTAAACATTTGCATGCAGAGGCTACAATGCCAAGAATTTTTGATAAAATGTCAGAAGTTAAAAAATTAGAAAGCACAAAGCATGGAGTGCAAACAAATTTTAAAATAGGAAATAAAGAAATGATTCTTTTCCTAGCAAATTAAAGGGGACAGTTAAATGAAATTACAGAAGTTTCACTTCGTGCTTCAGTCGCGAGGAATTTTTTCGGAATTTACTTCCGAAATAAAGGGGACAGTTAAATGAAATTACAGAGTGAAACTCGTGCTTTAGTCGCGAGGAATTTAACAGGAGCTTTGCTCCTATTAAAGGGGACAGTTAAATGATCAAAGTAGCACCGAGTATTTTATCGGCGGATTTTGGAAGACTTAATGATGAGATAAAAGCGATATGTGACGGGGGATGTGATTTTGTACATGTAGATGTTATGGATGGACATTTTGTGCCAAATATGACCATAGGACCGGTTGTTGTAAAAGCCGTAGCAAAAGTAGCTACGAAACCTTTGGATGTCCATCTTATGGTCGAAAACAATACTTTTTTTGTGGATCTTTTTGCTCCTTTTAAACCCGAATTCATATCATTTCACATAGAAGAAGAAAAACACCCTCACAGATTGATTCAAAAGATTAGAGGTTATGGCATAAGACCTGCTATCGTGTTAAATCCTCATACTCCACCAGAGACTATTGAATACCTTTTGGAAGATTTGGATATGGTACTTTTGATGAGTGTAAATCCGGGATTTGGTGGGCAAAAATTTATACCATCAGTTATAGAAAAAGCAGTTAAGTTAAAAGCAATGATAGAAAAAAAAGGTTTAAAAACTCTCATAGAAGTTGATGGCGGCGTAAATGATAAAAATGTAAAAGAGCTTGCAAATGCTGGTGTAGATATCGTAGTAGCAGGAAATTATGTATTTAGCAGTCCATCATATAAAGATGCGATAAGTAGTCTAAAACAGTGACTCCTAGAGTAAAGATTTGTGGCATCACAAATATAAAAGATGCAAAAGATGCGATAAAATTTGGAGCAGATGCTTTAGGATTTGTTTTTTACGAAAAATCTCCAAGGTATATTTCTCCCAAAAGTGCTTATGAGATTGTGAAAAAACTTCCTCCGTTTGTTGAAAAAGTAGGATTGTTTGTAAACAAAACAGCAAGCGAAATCAACGCTACATGTAAAGAAGCCGGAATGACTCTCGCACAAATTCATTTTAACGCAGATGCAAGGGAATATGAAAATCTTGATTTGCCACATATAAAAGTTATAAGAGCTACATGTAGAGAAGATTTGGATAAATACAGTGATGAATACAGAATAGTAGATGCATTTGTTGAAGATTTCGGTGGAGCCGGCAAAAGAGTAGATTTATCTTGGTTTGAAGGAGTTGATTGCTCTCGTATTATTTTGGCAGGCGGGCTAAATCCAGATAATCTTGATGAAGTTAAAAAATATAATTTTTATGGATTTGATGTGAGTAGCGGAGTAGAAAAAACCAAAGGCAAAAAAGATACGCAGAAGATGGAAGCCTTTATAAGAAAGGCTAAAGATTGAAATATTTTGATGCGTTAGTAGAAAAAATAAAACAAAATAAAATAGGTAAAGAAAAGTTTATAGAAGAATTAAAAACCATAAAATCATTAGAAGATATAGATGTGGAAGATTTTGAGAACTTAAGACTTTTAGGATTGCCTATAGTCTCAAATGGTGATGAGATATATATAGAGACTTCAAAAAGACTCATAAAAGACCAAAAGTTTTGTATAGTTGATATAGAAGCAAACGGAAGCAAGCCAAATGAGTTTCAAATCATAGAAATTGGTGCCGTTATGATTCAAAATGGTGTAGAGATAGATAGATTTGAGAGCTTTGTAAGTTGTGATTTTTTACCTGATTCCATAACAATACTAACAGGAATCACGCAAGACGATTTGAAAGATGCTCCATCTTTGGGTTTTGTGCTAGAGCTATTTAGGCTCTTTTTAGGAGATGCGGTTTTTATAGCTCACAATGTAAATTTTGATTATAATTTTATCTCAGCTTCCATGCAAAAGATAGGTTTTGGACCGCTTTTAAATCGCAAACTTTGCACAATCGAGCTTTCAAGAAAATCTTTTGTTGCCCAAAAATATGGACTAGGTTTTTTGATGGAGTTTTTCGATATGACTTTTGGCGAGCAACACAGAGCTTTGGTAGATGCAAGGATGGCAGATTATGTTTTTAAGCAATGCCTCTCTTGTTTGCCAAAAGAGATTCAAACAACAGAAGAGTTGATAGAATTTTCACGCCCACCAAAGAAAAAGAGGAAAAAAAAGCGGAGTCAAGTTTCTCACAAAGTTCTTGTGTGAGGCTCAGACCAACGGGAGGATTTGCCTCTAAGCAAGAGCTTTGTGAGAAACTTGACGGTGGATATGTTGTTTTTATTAGCTACTTATAGATAAGTATCTTTAAATTTCACATAGTTTTTTGCTGATAGATACAGTGATTCTACCTCTTCATCGCTCAATTCCCTTATAACTTTTGCAGGGCTTCCCATGATGAGAGAACGAGGTGGGAAGATTTTGTTTTGAGTTACGAGTGAGCCGGCTCCAACTAGTGATTCTTGTCCTATTATAGCTCCATCAAGCACAGTAGAGCTCATACCTATCAAGCATGCATTTCCTATCGTGCAACCATGAAGCATAACTCTATGACCTACTGTTACATTATCTCCTATATAGGTTGAGTATCCGTCACTTTTATCTTCTTTTGTGTAGTGGGTAACATGAACCATGCTTAAATCCTGAATACTTGTATTTTTGCCTATTTTGATTGAATTTACATCACCACGAATAACACATCCGAACCAAACAGAACTATTTTCTCCAATCTCTATATCGCCTATTATATCCGCACTTCTTGCTATAAAGACACTTTTGCCTATTTTTGGGTGTTTATTTTGATATGAAAAAATCATTTCTTAACTCTCCTTAAACAGTTTTTTGGCTAATTTATCGGCTTTGCTTTCGTTTGTATCTTTTCTTAAAGTATTGAAGATTTTAGTTATATAATCTCCTAAAATTTTCTGTGAATTTATAACCTTTTGTCCTGTAACTTCTACTTTTTTATAGCTTTCGTCATTTTGCAATTCCCAAGATAGGTAGTTGTCATTTAGCTGAAGTTGCATAATCTCTAAAAGTTTTTCTTGTAAAGGTTTTTCCACGATAGGAGTCATTAATTCTAACCTTCGCTCAAGATTTCTAGGCATCCAATCAGCACTTGATATAAACATGCCTGGGTCTGAATTTCTAAAGTAAAATATTCTGGCATGTTCTAAATACCTTCCTACTATAGATATAACGCGGATA
Organism: Campylobacterales bacterium; assembly: GCA_024280575.1. GTDB lineage: Bacteria > Campylobacterota > Campylobacteria > Campylobacterales > Sulfurospirillaceae > JAADIZ01. Next base: position 45,613 of record JAJRPV010000014.1, on the reverse strand, counting down.
TTATCGCTGATACCCGGAATCCCGGATTTCAAACAGCAAATACCTCTTATGATTAAATCTATTTTAACTCCTTTAATAGATGCATTATAGAGTGCTTTTATCACATCACTATCAACCAAAGAGTTCATTTTGGCTATTATCCTGCCTTCTTCGCCTTTGGTTGCTTCATTGTTTATCATATTTAAGAGTTTAGGTTTGATTTGAGTCGGCGACATACTCAAAGTTTCGAGTTTTTGATTTTTTGAAAATCCTGAGAGTATATGAAAAAAAGTCGTAGTATCTTTTGCAAATTCATCCTTGCAGGTAAAATAACTGACATCAGTATAAATTTTAGCAGTAGTCGCATTGTAGTTTCCCGTCCCAAGGTGCATATAAAATTTTAATTTTCCATCTTCTTGTCTGATAACCTGGCAAACTTTAGCATGAACTTTAAAACCGGTGATGCCATATATCACATGTGCTCCGGCTTGCTCTAGTGCTCTTGCCCAGTGCAAATTGTTTTCTTCGTCAAATCTTGCTTTTAGCTCTACCATGACAGTTACCTGTTTTCCATCGCCTGCAGCATCAATCAAAGCTTGAATGATTTGAGAATTTTTTTCTACTCTATAAAGTGTCATACGAATTGATATAACTTTCGGATCCTTCGCAGACTCCTTTATGAGCCTAGTCAATGGTTCAAAACTCTCATACTGATGATATAGCAATATATTGTGTTTTCTCATCGTTCTAAATATCGATTCATTCTTATTTAATGGAGGTAATATTTTAGGATTATATGGTGGGAGTGTAAGGTGTGAGAAATTTTTATTTCCTACTATTTCCCATAGGGCACCAAGATTTAACGGGCTGGTATAACTATATATATCTTTGACAGATATATTTGTGTGTGTGTCTAAAAACTCCACTATATCAGGGTCGGCACCTTCTTGGATATCAAGCCTCACAAAAGCCCCTTTTCGTCTTAGCTTTATACCTTGCTCCATAATCAACATAAAATCATCCGCTTCTTCTTCTTCTATTACGATATCTGCATTTCTTGTTACTCTAAAAGCTGCACTTGAGATAAGTTTGTATCCGGGAAAAATATCTTCTACATGTTCGTGTACGATAGATTCAATCGGAACATAGTGATTGTCATTTACTTGAAAAAACCTTGGTAAAACCCTCGTAATTCTAATCATCCCATATTTGTATTTTCCCTCGTTGATGCCATCACTCAATTTAACAGCAAGTGAAAAGCTAAGGTTATTTAGATGAGGAAATGGATGTGTTGCATTGACGGCTATTGGGATAATGACCGGTAGGATATTTGAAAAAAAGAATTCATCCGCAGTATCTTTAAGCTCATCATCCAAATCATTATAATTGCTTATGAAAAGATTTTCATGGTTTAATTTAGAGATTATTTCATGATATGTATCTTGGAGTATCTTTTTTTCTGCACTCAAATATTCTCTTATCTTTTTTAATTGATCAAGAGGTGTTATTTTGTCGGCTCCACTTACGATAACACCGGCATTAAAAAGTTGTTTTAAGCCAGCCACTCTAATCATGTAAAATTCATCTAAATTAGTAGAGTAGATAGCTAAAAATTTTAATCTCTCCAAAAGAGGAAGTTCGGTTTTTCTAGCCTGTTCTAATACTCTAGTATTAAATTTTAGCCACGATAATTCTCTATTGATATAATATTCATGATTGCTTAAGTTTGCCATTTTTACCCTTTTTGAGTATATTTTTTCACAAATGTTATATTCACTAAGGCTTCACACGATGAGTGCCCCAAAATCAAAGATTTTGACCCATCGGTTGCAGAGCCATTCATATAACATTTGCGAAAAAATATACGCCATATCGGCAATTATATCAAAAAATGATTACAATTTTCTAAGTTTTGCTATTTCATCCCTTAACTTTGCGGCTTTTTCAAACTCTAACTCTTTGGCAGCTTGGTGCATTTTCATACTCAACTCTTTGACAATTTGCTTTTTTTGGCTAGGTGGAATTTTGTCTTTTTTATCAAATTTATTGAAAATCTCACCTAAATCTTCTACTTTTAGATTTTCATCAAGCTTTCTTTTGGTAGAAGTTGGCGTTATGTTGTGCTTTTTATTGTATTTTTCTTGTATTTCCCTTCTTCTTTGCGTTGTTTCTATGGCTCGTTGCATGGACCCTGTAATTTTTTTAGCAAACATTATGACTCTGCCGTGTGTATTTCTTGCGGCTCTCCCCATCGTTTGTATCAAACTTGTTTCACTTCTTAAAAATCCCTCCTTGTCGGCATCTAAAATCGCCACAAGAGATACTTCGGGCAAATCCAAGCCTTCACGAAGAAGATTTATGCCGACAAGGACATCAAATTCACCGAGCCTCAAAGCTCTTATGATTTGATTTCGCTCAATCGCATCTATGTCAGAGTGCATATATTTGACTTTTAACCCTAGTTCATTGTAGTAGCGACTTAACTCTTCTGCCATTTTTTTGGTTAAAACCGTGACTAAAACTCTCTCTTCTTTTGCGGTTACTTTTTTAATCTCGTCAAACAGAGTTTCTACCTGATTTTCGCTGTCAAGTATCTCGATTTGTGGGTCAAGAAGTCCTGTTGGCCTTATGATTTGCTCTGCTACATTTTCTTTTGAAATATCCAGCTCAATCTCTTTTGGTGTAGCTGAAACAAAAAGATAATGAGGTACTTTATTTATAAATTCATCAAACATTAAAGGTCGATTGTCCAAGGCACTAGGAAGCCTGAAGCCATACTCGACAAGCACCTCTTTTCTACTTCTGTCACCTGCAAACATACCGCGAAACTGAGGAAGAGAGACATGTGATTCATCCACTATAACAAGGTACTCTTTTCCCATAGATTCAAAATAATCAAACAGAGAAAATGGAGTTTCTCCCTCTTTTTTTCCAGTTAGATATCTGGCATAATTTTCAACTCCTTTGCAGGCACCTGTGGCCTGGAGCATCTCCAAGTCAAACTCAACTCTGCTTTTAAGTCTTTGATACTCGACCAGTTTATTTTCTTTTTGAAAGAATTCAAGTCTTTTTTCCAATTCAACTTCTATCATTTTCATAGCATCTTGAAGCCGGTTTTGCCCGACTATAAACTGACTAGCGGCATAAATCACGACTTTTGGAACATCTTTTATCTTTTTGTTTGTTAAAACTTCAAAATAATAAATACTCTCAATCTCATCGCCGAAAAATTCTATCCTTATGGCTTCGTCTTCGCTGTATGCCGGATGTATATCTATAACATCGCCGTTTACTCTAAAGCAACCTCGATCAAAAAAAGTATCATTTCTTTTGTATCCCATATCAACAAGTTGGAGTAAAAGTTTTTTTTGATTTATGTTTAATCCGACTTCCAAGGCTTGTACCATACTTTTATACTCATCCGGGTCACCAAGTCCGTAATTTGCTGATACAGAAGCCACACAGATGACATCATTAAAGCTGAGTAGGCTGGCAGTTGCACTAAGTCTTAATCTCTCTAACTCTTCATTGATAGAGCTGTCTTTTTCTATAAAAAGGTCACTCCTTGGTATATAGGCTTCAGGTTGGTAATAATCATAATAAGAGATAAAGTACTCTACATGATTTTTAGGAAAAAAACCTTTAAATTCACTGTAAAGCTGAGCTGCCAAAGTTTTATTGTGAGTCATGATAAGAGTTGGCATTTGCAACTCTTGTATGATGTTTGCCATAGTAAAAGTTTTTCCGCTTCCGGTAACTCCGACTAAAGTTTGGTATCTATTGCCTTTTTTAAGAGAATTTGTGAGTTTTTTTATAGCTTGGGGTTGATCGCCCGTGGGTGAAAATGTACTGTTTAGTTGAAATTTTATCATAGTGTGATTATAACAGCCAAAACAAAACTAAAGCTTACACCCACTCTAAAAATGGTACAATTATGAAAAACTTTTGGAGCAATGTGATGACTTTAGGAGATTTGGTTATAGATGTGGTTAAGAAATTAGGAGTTAAACATATTTTTGGAGTTCCCGGAGATTATAATTTAAGATTTTTAGATTATATAGTAGGGGATGATAAATTAGAATGGATAGGCAATTGCAATGAGTTAAATGCCTCTTACGCAGCTGACGGATATGCGAGAGAAAAAAGCATAGGAGTTTTAGTGACTACTTTGGGAGTAGGAGAACTCAGCGCGGCAAACGGGATAGCCGGCAGTTATGCCCACAATATTCCGATTTTGCATATCGTAGGGTATCCGAATAGTAAAGTTTTGGAGTATGATATACCGGTTCATCATACGCTGGCAAATTTTAAGAAAAACAGTTTTTTGGAGTCCTTTACACCGATAAGTGGATCTACGACAATACTCACATCTACAAACTACATAGAAGAGATTCAAAGAGTAGTATCCAATATGCTCATAACCGAAAAACCAAGCTATCTGGGGATTCCTGCTGATTTGGTGGATTTGGATGTTTCCGAAACGATAGAAGATATATACTTTTATTATAAACACAGTGATAATCATATGGTAAAAGAGGTTGGAGATATAATCATCAAAAGATACCTTGAAGCCAAAAAACCAATGTTTTTGTTGGGAATTAATATAGCAAGATTTGGCTGGAGAGATTTAATGACAAAGATACTCCAAAAAAATCAGGCAAAATTTGTTACAACCTTGATGGGAAAATCTATCATAAATGAAACAAGCGTGGCAAAACCAAACTATCTGGGAATTTATGCAGGAGATTATAGTACGAAAGGCATAGTAAAAGTAGTTCAGAATGCAGATTGTATCATCTCCATCGGTACGGTTGAGACGGATATAAATTGTGGAGGTTTTACAGAAGACGGTATAGATTTTGATCATGTTATAACCATAAGACCGAAAAATGTAAAGATTGGCAAGAAATTATACTCGGGAATAAGTGTAGATACGCTTTTGGAGTATATCTTGGAAAATATCACACCAAATGAAAACGCACAAGTAGATTTTGAAACAGGAGAGATAAAAGTAAACATAGAGGACTTTCAAGACAATGACAATCAACTAAATCATAAAGATTTTTGGCCTCTTGTTGCAAAAGAGATTGTCAAAGAGGGTGACATAGTAGTAGCAGAAGCAGGAACTGCATTGTTTGGTTTGGTTGGACAAAATCTACCGCCAAAAATAGATTTTGTATCACAATTGTTATGGGCCTCGATTGGCTATACTTTGCCCTCTGCGATAGGCTCAGCCATAGCGTCTCCCCACAGAAGAGTTCTCTTGTTTATAGGAGATGGATCATTTCAGCTGACTGCTCAAGAGCTAAGTTTGATATCAAGGTATAATCTGGATGTAACGGTTTTTTTACTGAATAACAACGGATATACGATAGAGAGAGCCATCCACGGAGCAAAGCAGTCATATAATAATATAGCCACATGGAAATATCTTGATTTTGCAAAATCTTTGGGAGTTGATAAAACTATCTCCGTAAAAAGCTTTAAAGATTTGGTAAAAAATATAGAAAATATAAATGAAAAAGGTCCAAAGATGATAGAGTTATTTTTTGACAAGTTGGATTATCCTCCACTTTTAAAAACGATTTCAGATAAATTGGAAGAGGCAAACAGGCAGTAAATCAACAATTTGAGATTTTTATATTTTTTTGTTACAATATATAGCTGTCTTACCCTATAAACTACCATAATAACAGTTTATAGGGCAAGACATAGAAAAAAAGTTGCAAATAAGGAAAAAGATATGTTTAGTGAAGAGTTAACAGTAAGTAGATTAGTAGAAAAAGTAAGTGATTTATTGAAAAGATTTGAAGATATAAAATCTCAAAATGATGCTCTCAGACAAGAAGTTATGACTCTAAAAGCTCAAAATGAAGCAAAAGATTCACAAATTTTCAAATTGCAGGAAGAATTGACTAATAAAAATATTGAATCGGACGATATACTTGGCAGGATAGAGGAAGTGCTCAGAAAATGAGCAAATTGTCGATCCAGGTAGGTGCTAAAGATTTCGATATTATGCTTGATGATGATTTTTATGATTTTTTTATCGACGAGTTTAGAAAAACTTTTGATGATAAAAGAAATATAGACATCAAAGAACTTTTAAGAGCTTTCGTGCAAAAAAGTTATGACAAGTATCAAGACAGTAAAAAAATCAAGCAACTTTTAGAGAGTATAGATAGACTTTAAGTTAAATTTTAACTATATTTAACTAAAATCTCAACCAATGATTGATAAGTGTATCAATCAAAATTAAACAAAAGGAGTAAACCATGAAAAAAGGTTTTACTATGATTGAGTTGATCTTCGTGATCGTAATTTTAGGTATTTTGGCAGCAGTTGCCATTCCAAAGTTGGCTGCAACAAGAAATGATGCAAAAGCCGCATCTATCAAAACAGATATAGGTACTGCAGAACAAGCTGTTCCAGCTTGGTTTCAAGGTCAAAAAGAAGCATCATTCTTAAATGCTATGAGTTTAGATACAGGTGTTTGGAAAAAAGATACAACAGCTACACAATGTAAATATGTGTATACAGATGATCAGGGCGATACTGTATCTTTGGCTATAATGGCTGCAGATGTTAATGCGTCAACAGGTGTTGTTACAAACAATAACCCTCAGAACGCATGTGATTCTAACGCTTCTGTTATGGGAAGTGCACCATATTTAAGTGTTAAATTAGTTAAACACGGTACTGGTATTGTATCACAATTGGAAGATATGGGCGTAAAAGATATAAATATTTCGCTTGGCGGACATAAAGTTAAATTTTAGTCAATTGAATAAAATAAAACTTATAAAGGTAGGATTTACTCCTGCCTTTACTATGATTGAGCTTATTTTTGTTATCGTTGTTATTGGTATTTTATCTGCTATTGCTATACCAAAACTTGCAGCTAGTCGTGATGACGCCGTGCTTGTCAAAGGAAAATCTCAAGTGGCTGCTATCAGGAGCGGAATCGCTATGCAAAAATCAAAAAGACTTCTTGAAGGCACCACGCCTTTTATACCGCCAAAACTAGATAATGTAACCGCTTATAATGTTGCTAATCAGAGACTCTTCAATTATGCAGACGGAAACGGTAGCAATATACTTGAATATCCTATTTATTCCAAAGTAAATCATGATGGTTTTTGGGTGAAAACAGCAGCAAAACAATACAAAATTTACCTAAGCAATACATCTGTTCAGTTTGATTATAACTCTACGACCGGAGTATTTGATTGTTCAAATCATACAGAAGAAAACTGTAAATCTTTAACTGAGTAATTTGAAGCTTTATTATCTCGTCTCTATCTTAAAATCTCCCCTTTCTCCTTTGACTTACGAAAGTGAGTATGAACTTAAACCCGGCAATATTGTAGAAATTACGCTAAACAATAAAGAAAAAAATGGTGTTGTTATTTCCAAAACTTCAAGACCAGACTTTAAATGTGAAGAGATTTTAAGTGTTAAAGATGAATATTTCACAGATGTTATTTTGTCAAATGCAAAATTTATCAGCGATTATTATACCTGCTCTTTAGGTGATGCCCTTTCTCTTTTTGTTCCGTTTGGAAAAAACCCTTTAACTGTTCAAAAAACAGTTAAATCTGATATTTCACTCTCTGTTGAGCAAACAAAAGCTTATGAATTTATACAAAAAAAGAGCCGCTCTTTACTTTTCGGAGATACAGGAAGCGGAAAAAGTGAGATATACATAAGATGTATAGAAGATTGTATAAACAGCGGTAAAAATGCTATATTTTTGATGCCTGAAATCGGACTAACTCCACAAATGAAAAAAAGACTCAAAATTGTTTTTGGCAATACGGTGGCTATTTGGCATTCAAAAGTTACTAAAAAAGCAAAAGAGAAAATCCTGGAGGATTTGAGAATTGGAAAAATATCTTTGATAGCAGGAACAAGATCAGCACTTTTTTTACCAGTGTCAAACTTAGGTTTGATAGTTGTAGATGAAGAACATGATGACAGTTACAAATCAAATCAACGACCAAGATACAATGCAAAAGACTTGGCACTCTTGTTTGCAAAAAGAGCAGAAGCAAAGATTATCTTAGGAAGTGCTACGCCATCTTTGGGAAGCTATAAAAATCTTCCTAGATTTAGACTCAGAGGTACTTATTTTAAAAGTGAAAAAAAATTTATTTATGAAAATAGCGTAAGTGGTTTGACTTTGCAAATGCTACAAACTATCAAGGAGCATTTGGATAAAAAAGAGCAAATTATCATATTTTTACCAACTAGAGCAAATTTTAAATACATCACTTGTGCAGATTGCGGCTCAAACATAACTTGTCCATATTGCAGTGTGGGTATGAGCCTACATGTAAAGAAAAATGCACTTGTTTGTCACTATTGTAACTTCACTCAAAGAGTACCCCAAATTTGCCCTACATGTAGAGGTAAAAATCTACACTCAAACAGGATAGGAACAGCCGAAGTAGTATCAAGACTTGAAGAGGAATTTAAAGACAAAGTCATAGGCAAGTTTGATAGAGATGAAGTTAGGACTACAAAGCAATTAAATAAATTGCTTACAGATTTCAATGAAAAAAAGATAGATATATTGGTAGGTACTCAAATGCTTTCAAAAGGGCATGATTACCACTCCATCGGACTTAGCGTTATCATGGGAATTGATGCTATCTTAAATATGCCCGATTTCAGAGCTAGAGAGAGAGCGGTATCGCTAACACATCAAATAGCAGGAAGAGCAGGAAGAAGCGGAGAGGGTGAAGTTTATATACAAACGCAAAATCCTGATCTGTTTCAAAAATTTATGAGTGATTATGAGGATTTTTTAGTTGATGAGATGCAATATAGAAAAGAGATATATCCGCCATTTATAAAACTTTTGAAAATCCTGATTTCTCATAAAAAAGATGAAAAAGCAAATCAAATAATCAATGAAGTGGAGAAATTAACCCATAATTTCCCAAAATTAGAAGTAGTAGGATACGGTAGAGCCGGCATAGAAAAAATAGCCAACAAATACAGATATAATATGCTCTTAAGAAGCAACGATACCCAAGAGTTACTAAAATTTGCTCACGCTTGCAAAAAATTTCCAGTAGAGATAGACATTGACCCATTATCTTTTTCTTGATAAAGCATAAAAGTTATGCTAAAATATTAATAAATTTGCCAAGAGGAGAAAAAAATGACTACTACTAAAAAAATTAGAACAAGTATTTATTTGGATGAAGAAGTTAAAAATCAAGCAAAAAAGTTGTTTAAGAAGTATCATCTTAGTTTGAGCGATGCTGTAACTATTTTTTTATCTCAATCTGTTTTGGAGCAAGGCTTGCCTTTTAAACTAAAATTACCCAAAAATATAGAGATGATTAATCCTAGTGAAAATGACTATAGACAGATAGAGATAACCAGAGGCGAGGAGACGATTTCATTAGAAGAGTTTAAACAGATATGATTGTGCTCATAAGAAAATCTGCCCTTAAAGATTTTAAAAAAATTTCAGAACCATATAAAAATCAAATTAAAGAAAAGATAATAACTCTTCAAGAATCTCCAAGAATTCCAAATATAAAAAAATTAATCAATTTTACATCCGCTTATAGGCTAAGAGTCGGGGATTATAGAATTTTATTTGATATTGTAAATGATGATACTATTGAAGTAGCAAGAATAAAACATAGAAAAGACAGCTATAATTAGCTATAATTACAATAAAATAAAAAGAAAATTCATGATAAAAAGATATAAAACCAAAAAGATAATGGTTGGTGATGTTGCTGTTGGTGGTGACGCTCCTGTTAGTGTGCAATCTATGACTTACTCCAAGACGGCGGATGTTGATGCAACTGTTGAGCAAATCAAAAAATTACATTTTGCGGGGTGTGACATAGTTCGTGTGGCTGTTCCTGATTATGAGGATGCCAGAGCCTTAAAAGCTATCAAAGAACAGATAAAATTGCCTCTTGTAGCTGATATTCATTTTAATTATCGTTTGGCACTAATAGCAGCTGAATTTGTTGATTGTATCCGTATTAATCCTGGCAATATTGGCGATAAATCCAGAGTAAAAGAAGTAGTAAAAGCTTGTACTGAATATAAAATTCCTATACGAATTGGAGTAAACAGCGGCTCACTTGAAGAGCAGTTTGATAAAAAATACGGACCAACGACAAAAGGCATGGTTGAATCTGCACTTTACAATATAAAATATCTTGAAGATTTAGGCTTTAGCGATATAAAAATATCATTAAAAGCCAGTGATGTCCAAAGAACTGTTGAGTCTTATAGAATGCTTCGTCCTTTGGTGGAGTATCCTTTTCATATAGGCGTTACGGAAGCTGGGACAAAATTTCACTCGACTATAAAATCTTCTATCGCTTTAGGAACTCTCTTGCTTGATGGAATCGGCGATACCATGCGAGTTTCGATGACCGGAGAATTAGAAGAAGAGATAAAAGTAGCAAGAGGAATTTTAAAAGACAGCGGAGTAGCCAAAAACGGTGTAAATATCATCTCTTGTCCGACTTGCGGAAGAATAGAAGCAAATCTCGTAGATGCAGTAGCCATTGTTGAAGAAAAGCTAGAGCACATAAAAGCACCTCTAAATGTTTCAGTTATGGGTTGTGTCGTAAATGCGATTGGCGAGGCAAAACACGCTGATGTGGCTATAGCGTTTGGAAAAGGACAGGGTTTGATTATGAGTAAAGGCGAAGTTGTTGCAAAATTAAAAGAAGAGTTTTTAGTCGAAAGATTTTTGGAAGAAGTAGAAAAAGCTGCGAAAGAGTATAAATAATCATGCAAAACTTACATAATATAAATATAGAAAGATCTATCCTGAGTTCTGTTCTTTTTGACCCGTCCTCTTTTGAAGATATCGCAGCACTCCTAAAACCAAAAGATTTTTATCTGCCGAGTCATAAATACATATTTGAGGCTATGCTTGAGTGCGAAAAAGAAGATTTGCCGATTGACGAAGAGTTTCTAAAGAAAAAGCTAAATCAGGAAAATCGTTTTGACGAAGATGCTATGCTTGAAATACTCTCAACAAACCCACTTCCTTCCACAAAAGCTTATGTTGAGGAAGTGAGAGAAAAAGCGATAAAAAGGGAGCTAGTTGAGCTTACAAGTGAGATAAAAGAGGTAGCTATTGAGAAGGATTTACCATCAATTGAAGTGGTCGATTTGGTGCAGCAAAAGCTCTATCAAATAACTCAAGAGAGTGGGGCAAAAGAGTTTAGAGAATCTCCTGAGATGACAAAGGCTACGCTTGAACATATACTTGAGCTCAAAAAAAGGGGCAATCAGGTGGTTGTTGGACTAGATACCGGATTTACAAAGCTCAATGAACTGACAACCGGTTTTGGAAAGGGAGATTTGGTTATAGTGGCCGCTAGGCCGGCGATGGGCAAATGCTTAGCAAAAGGTACACAAGTTCTTATGTATGATGGCAGTTTGAAAAATGTTGAATCCGTAAAAGTTGGAGATTTTCTTATGGGAGATGACTCGACTCCTAGAAAAATACTATCATTGGCTCACGGAAGAGAAGAGATGTATTGGGTTAGGCAAAATAAAGGTATAGATTATCGTGTCAATAAGTCCCATATTTTATCACTTAAAAGAAGTAGAAATGAGGGAAAACACAGACACGGTGATGTATTAAATATATCAATAAAAGAGTATATAAAAAAATCTGAAAAATTCAAATCAAATTACAAAGGATACAAGGTACCTGTTAAATTTATAGAAAAAAAGCTGACGATTGAGCCTTATTTTATGGGTATTTGGCTAGGTGACGGTAGAAAATCTGATGTAAGAATTGCAACTATGGATAAAGAGGTTGTAGAGTATCTCAAGCGGTATGCAAAAAGATTAAATTTGCTTCTTACTAAGTCTAAAGAAGATGGAAAGTGTTCGATGTACGCGATTACAAGCGGACAAGCCGGAGGGAAGAGGGAGAATCCTGGTTTGCAAGCTGAGATTAGAAGATTGGGGCTGATTGACAATAAACATATACCCCAAGATTATCTTGTCAATTCAACACAAAATAGATTGGAGCTTTTGGCTGGATTGATTGATAGTGATGGACATTATGATAAAAATTGTAATGGATTTGAAATAACACAAAAAGATAAAAATCTCGCAAAAGATATAAAATTTTTAGCTGATTCTTTGGGTTTTAGAACATCATTGATAAGCAAGAAAGCTACGATAAAAAGTACAAATTTTAAGTGTGAAGTATATCGCGTTAGAATTTTTGGAGACATAGACAGGGTTCCTGTAAAGATAAAAAGAAAAAAAGCTAGGAAATGGAGCGTAAAGAGAAGTTGGAATCAAACTGGTATAAGTGTTGAATTTGATAAAATAGATGAGTATTTTGGTTTTGAAATTGATGGCAACAGCCTATTTTTGCTTGAAGATATGACGGTAACTCATAATACGGCTTTTTGTCTGAATCTTGCTCAAAATGCACTTGATGACGATAAGGGTGTTGCTATATTTTCTCTTGAGATGCCAGCTGAACAGTTGATGCTCAGGATGTTTAGCTCGAAAACATCGATACCGCTTCAAAAGATAAGAAGAGGGGATTTGAGTGACGATGAGTGGACAAGGCTCTCAAGTGCGGCTGATACTATGAGCGAAAAAAAGTTCTTTGTGGATGATAACGGAAATGTTGATATACACAAAATACGCTCGAAACTAAGAAAACTCAAAACAAATCATCCTGAAATTTCACTTTGTATTATCGATTATTTGCAGTTGATGAGCGGAAGTGGAAATAAGGATAGACACCTTGAAGTAAGTGATATGAGTAGAGGTTTGAAACTGTTGGCAAGAGAGTTGGAGATGCCGATAGTTGCACTTTCACAGTTAAATCGCGGACTTGAGAGCAGAGGTGATAAAAGACCAATGCTGAGCGATTTAAGAGAGTCAGGAGCGATTGAACAAGATGCGGATATCATACTTTTTGTTTACAGGGATGATGTTTACAGGGTGCGGGAAGAAAAAGAAAAAGAACAAAAAGCAAGAGTTGAGGGAAAAGAATACAAAAGCAACTTTTTTGAAAAACCCGAAGAGAGTGCTGAGATAATCATAGGAAAAAACAGAAATGGTCCAATAGGTGTTGCAAATATGATATTTCAAAAAAATACTACAAAATTCATAGATGCCGGAGGAGTTCCGATAGAAATAATCTATAAAGACACGGATAAAAAAGAAGCAAAAATTTCCATACCTACGATTTAAAAATGGAAGCCGCACCACTATTTGTCAATAAAAAAGAGATGGCTTTGACTGCTTTTTTGTTGTCACTTTTGTTTTGTATCTCTTTGGGATGGCAGTATTATAAATATAAAACTTTGACATCAAAACCTCTACATGTAGCGCAGGCCAAAGTATTAAATCATTATCAAAAGCATAAATCAAACACAAGAGCTTATGATGTTTTTAAGCTTAAAAGTGATGATGGATATACCTTTTATACGGTTAGTTGGAAAAAGAAAAATATCTCGATAGGCTCGCAGGTTTTGGTAAAATTCAAAACTTCTAAAATCTCTTTTTTAGATTATATGAAGAAGTTTTTTGCTGTCAATATTTTTATAAAAGATTTAAGCAATACTCAAGTAAACAAGCTTGATAAAGTCAAATTATACATAAAAAATCAACATGAATTTGATGACCTCAAAGAGCTATTTTCTGCTTTGTTTCTAGCTACAAATATCAGTAAAAGCACCAGAGTGAAAATTCAAAAACTGGGTATCTCACATCTAGTTGCGATTAGCGGCTTTCACTTAGGGCTGATTAGTGCGATATTATATTTTATATTAAGCCCAATTTATAGATTTTTTCAAGATAGATATTTTCCATATAGAAACATAAAGGCAGATTTGGCGTTTGTTGTCTTTTCTTTGCTTTTTTACTACATGTACATGATAGATTTTACACCTTCATTTCTTCGCTCTTTTGTTTTGTCTCTTTTTGGATTTTTTCTTTTTAGCAAAAATATAAAAATTATCTCTTTTGCCACGCTTCTTTTAAGTGTTTCTTTTATATTGATACTTTTTCCAAAACTTCTTTTCTCTATCTCGTTTTGGTTTTCGGTTAGTGGCGTTTTTTATATATTTCTGTTTTTAAAGCACTTCTCAAGCCTAAATAAAATTTGGATTTTTATACTGCTAAACTTTTGGGTATTTGCTTTGATGATGCCAGTGGTGCATTTCGTGTTTAAAGTTTTTACTCCATTGCAGTTATATTCTCCATTTTTAAGTATGGCATTTGTTGTTTTTTATCCGTTGGAACTTTTGTTACATGTAGTAAATCAAGGAGGGATATTTGATGTTTGGCTGGAAAGACTTTTAAATCTGCCAACATCATTTTATGAAGTAGTTACGCCACTTTGGTTCTTGATAATGTATCTGGGTTTATCACTCATCAGCATCTTTAACAGATGGCTTGCTATTTTGCTTTTTTTCTTCTCCTTTGCCGTATTCTTCATTTAAAACCACATATAATTTGATGCCGTAAAGATATATGAGCCAAGAAAAATATATCCACAAAAAGAAAAACATAGCTATACTGAAAGAGCCGTAAATACTTTGATAAGTTTTGTTATACGAGACATAAAAGACAAAAAGAGCTTTTGATATATACCAAGTCAGTGAAGCGATAAAAGAGGCTAGTAAGGCCAGCTTTTTATTTACTTTTACATTTGATGAGATAATATAAAGGATAAAAAAGAGCATCCATATAGTAAAATATGGTAAAAATTGATATATATTTATTGAGTCGGTATATTTATGAGCTTCGAAAAATTTTTGTGCAATTTGTGAAAAATATATAGACAAAGCAAGACCCAAAGGCATAAGAGTAAGCATCGTCCAATATGTAGTCAGTGACTCCCAAATCGTCCTTGTCGGAACTTTGAAAATAGAGCTTACCACCTTTTCATAATCAAAAAAGAACATAATCGAAACATACAAAACAAATATCAGCCCAACTGCCCCCATACTGCCGGTATTTGTCATAAATTTTGTCAAATATCCGCTGATAACATCTTGTTGAGTGGGAATCATGGAGCTAAATATAAAGTCTTGAATTTTTGCATAATACTCTTTGAAGCTCGGCATTTTGGTAAATATGCTAAAACTAATAAGAAGTATAGGTATTAGAGAGAGTATTGTGTGAAAACTGAGGGATGAAGCATAGTGAGCTATCTCTTTGTCTTTCATCCCTTTGGCTACTTTCAGTAGTCTTTGGAAGTCCATTACAATCCCATTTTACTCGGATTTAGTATATTGTTTGGATCAAATGCTCTTTTGATGGAGCGAAAAAGCTCCATCTCGGCATCGCTGAAAGCTAAACCCATAAAAGGAGCTTTACTTAGTCCGATTCCGTGTTCTCCGCTGAGTGTACCGCCTAGTTTTACTGTTGCTTTAAAAACTTCGACTATAGCGTCGTGTCCTGCTTTGAGCTCTTTTTCATCACTTCCGTTAACCATGACATTTGTATGCACATTGCCATCACCCGTATGCCCGAAACAAGGTATTTTTACACTGTATTTCTTGCTTATCTTATCTACTTCTTCCAATAAAGCGGGCAATTTGCTTCTTGGGACTGTTATATCTTCATTTAATTTTTTACTACCGTAAATTGTGATACTTTGACTTGCATTTCTTCTTGCAAACCATAAATCATTTTCTTCTTCTTTATCTTTTGCGATTTTAAATTCGCTGCATCCATTGTTGAAAAAACTGTTTTCTATGATTTCAAGCTGATTTATTATCTCTTCATCAAGATTTCCATCAACTGTTGTGATTAAAATTGCACCGGCATCAACAGGTAAGCCTTTGTGGAACTTTTGCTCTACCGCTCTTATACTAAGGTTGTCTAAAAACTCCATGGCAACTGGTGTTACACCCGAAGCCATGGTTTTAAATACTGCTTCCATAGCTTTTTGAACAGTCGGGAAAACTCCCATAGCACTTTTGGAGAGTTTTGGTTTTGCTAAAAGTTTTAGAGTAATTTCTGTGATGACAGCGAGTGTTCCTTCACTTGCTATTAAAATACCTGCTACATTGTAACCAGCCACATCTTTTATAGTTCTTTTGCCGGCTCGTATAACTTCACCGTTTGGTAAAACAGCTCTTAAAGCCATCACAAAATCTTTTGTGATGCCGTACTTCGCTGCTCTCATACCTCCTGCATTTTCACTGACATTACCACCAAGAGTTGAGTAGTCCTGACTGGCAGGATCAGGTGGATAAAAAAGCCCTTTTGCTTCAACAACCCTTTGTAAATCCATATTGATGACACCGGGCTGAACTACGGCTACGAGGTTTTCCATGTCGATTTCCAGGATTTTATTCATGTGTTTTTCAAGAGCCAATATAATGCCCCCGTCTGCCGGAAGTGCACCGCCTGTAAAGCCACTGCCTGCTCCTCTTGGAGTGATTATTATCTTGTTTTCATTGCAATAAGTTAAAATTTTACTTATCTCTTCTTCGTTTCTTGGAAAAATAACAGCATCAGGCTCGTAGTGATTTTTTGTAGCATCATAAGAGTAAGCTAAAAGATGAGCCTTGTCGTCGTAAACATTTTCGGCTCCTACTACGCTCTTAAAAAACTCTACATGTAAGGATTTCATTTATTTATCAATCTTTTATAATAGTTTGAATAAGAGTCCATCTTGCTTGAACTGAAATTTAACCAAGAAGTTTCTATGCCTTTGATTCTTGTATAAAAAGGAAGCTCGGCTGTTTTAATTTGAGAGCCTTTTAGCTTTTTTACAATTTTGAAGTTATTGCAATCGACAAAAACCGCTTCATTGCTTAATGCAAAAAAGATTAAAGAAGCTACATTTTCTTTGCAGATTTTTTGAAAAACTTTTTTGTCTGGATTTGGCCTAAAGTGCATTGCTAGATATGCGCCCATGATATCGGGATGAATCCATGTTATATTCTTAAAATGCTTAGTGACTTCATCATATATTTTATAATTAGGAGCAACTATCAAAGCTCTGTTGTATAAATAATTTAATATCACTTTATCTCCAACTTTTGGAGCAATTCCGGGAATCGGGAGGGCAGTTTGCTTAAGCATGCTGTATGTTCTAAGCCTTAAAGTTGCTTTATCTCCGGTTTTATTAATCACATCCACAGCAGCGATTATGCTTGATGTCTTGTCATCGAATTTATGAACTACAATTCCGCTTGAGCCGACTACAATATCTTTTGAGTTTTCAATAACAGCTTGATTTCCATTTATGGAAATAATATTGGTTTTATATTCATTAAACAGACCGCCGGCATTTAGTAAGCAAGCCATAACAGAAAAGATAAACAAAATCTTTTTCAAAGGAACCCCTTTTATTTTTTTGTAGATTATACAATAACTGTTTTAAATTATTACTGATTTATAAGGACTTATCTGCTAAAATATGTCTTTTTTTTAGAGAGGATTTTTATGAATAGAATATTTATTGTTATTTTTATGTTGCTTTCGTATGTGAATGGCGCTTATTTGGAAGAGTTAAAATGGAAAAGTGGTGAATCTTTTTTAAATTTTTTGAAAAATAATTCGCTTCCGCAGAGTATTTACTATAATTTAGACGGTAGTACAAAGGAGCTTACTTCTGAGATAATAACAGGTGTAAAATTTCAGATATTAAGAGATGATAAGAAAAATATTGAACAGGTTTTGATTCCCGTTGGCGAAGAATTACAATTGCATATAAAAAAAGAAAATGGAAAATATTCACTAGATACTATACCAATAATTTACCAAGAGAAAGAGGAGAAATTGAGTATTCCTATTGTCAAATCTCCTTATCAAGATATTATAGACGCAACAAAAAATTATCTTTTGGCATATCAATTTATACAATCATATAAAAAAAGTGTTAATTTTAAAAGGATTAGAAAAGGGGACAGGCTAGTTATTTTTTACAAACAAAAAACAAGGCTTGGGCGACAGTTTGGCTCTCCTGAAATAGAAGCTTCCATGGTGGAGGTGCATGGAAAAAAACATTTTGTATTTTTATTTAACAAAGGGAGATATTATGATCAAAAAGGCAGAGAAATAGAAGGATTTTTCTTGGCTTTACCTGTTAAATACACTCGTATTTCAGATCGTTTTACATATAAAAGATGGCACCCAATACTACATATATATAGAGCTCACTTAGGTATAGACTATGCCGCACCAATAGGAACTCCTGTTAAAGCGGCAAGAGACGGAAGAGTTATTTTTGCGGGAAGAAAAGGCGGATATGGCAAGGTTATTATCATCAAACATGAGGGCGTATATAAAACTCTATATGCTCATCTTAAAAAATTTAGACGAGGCATAAAGCGAGGCAAATATGTAAAAAGAGGGCAGGTTATAGGATATGTCGGTGTAACAGGACTCAGCACCGGTCCTCATCTGCATTTTGGATTGTATCGTGGCTCAAAAGCCATAAATCCGGAAAATTCTGTGCAATTAACCAAAACCATTTTGCGAGGAAAGAAAAGAAAAGAGTTTTTAAAAGTAAGTGCTAAATATAAAAAAGAGATAGAAATAGCAATGAACAGTAAAATAGAGCCAAAAATAGAAAAAGGCTTTAAGAATTTTCTTGGACTTAGGGCAAAAATAAATTTTATAAAGTGATAATAAGTAACCATATCAACCGTAAATTAGTTGTTATAGTTTATTTTCCTCGTGATAATGTTATCTGATGTTTATACATATCTGATTTTATAACGATATCTGAATATTCTACTAGCTTACCATCTTTGGCACTAGATAATCTACGCAGTGAAAAAAGTGGAAAATCTTCTTTGATATCTAATTGTTTTGCTTCCTGTTTTGTTGCGCCTTTTGCCTCTATTGTTTCCACAACTCCATAAAACTCTATGCCATACTCTTTTTTTAAGAATGAATATAAAGACTGTTCTTTGAACTTCTCTTGCAAATCAGGTACTTTTTCATAATCCATGTAATTTTGCATAATAGTAAATGGCACATCATCTAAAACTCTAAATCTTTTTATGCAAAGAAGAGTATCACATCTTAATAAATCTTTCACATAATGATCCGTTTTGATTATTTCATATTCTAAAGTTATTGTTTTAAGAGAGTGGTTTTGTTCTCTGAATCTCTGCGTGAAAGAGCCAATAGAATTTGCATCATATGAGATTTTTTTCTCTTTGACATAGGTGCCTTTTCCCTGTTTTTTTGTTATAATTCCTTCTCTCTCTAGCTCATCCATAGCTTTTCTAACGGTAATCCGACTAACTTTATACAATGCAATAAGTTTGCTCTCAGGTAGCAATAAGTCTCCAGGCTTATAGTTGGCTTCTATCTCTTTTAATAATTTATATTTAAGTTGTGCATACAATGGTACACCGCTGTTTTCAAACAAAATCTGACCTTTCAAAATATGACAATATGCCATGATAATTTCAATAATGCTTGCATAAATGAAATAAAATATTTACTATTTCAGTATATATTAACACATTTATCATTATAATATTATAATAAATATAAATCAAGGAAATTCCATGAAAACAAATCAAAAAGTATTATTTATTGATGCCGCGACATCATTTTATAGAGTTAACCGTTATAAATTAGGGGAATTTTTTAGTCCGATAGATTTAGGATTGCATTTAGCAGGAAAACATAATAGTTTAAATATCGGAACAGGAGTATTAGCAGGATCTATTTTTCCAGGATCAAACCGTTTGATGTTTACCGGCTTTTCACCGGCATGGGGAGGATTTTATGTCTCTTCTATGGGTGGAGCCGGATTGGTTTTTGATAATCTTGGTATAAATATGCTTTCTATCGTTGGTAAAGCACCAAGTCCATCAATATTGTATTTAAATCGTAAACAAGGTGGTGAAATTCAATCTAGAATTCATCCGGTAGATATAGAGGCAATATGGAAAGAAGGAAGAGGTGGTGTTTACTCTTTGATGCAGTATGCACTTGATACTTTTGGAAGCGAATACGGTACAGAACCTCGTATTTTGGCAACAGGACCGGCATCTGAGTCTACAGATTTTGGCTCAATCTGTTCGGTACCAATCAAAAAAGGCAAACTAACATATGTTGATACTTGGGCAGGTAGAGGAGGTTTCGGGTCAAAAATGTTTCAAGAGCATGGAATTGTAGCTATTATATATGGAGGTACATTTATCGAAGATGATTTTCGTGATAGAAAAGTTGCAGACCAATGGTTTAAAGATAAATACAATATGAAACTATCCACTAAAGATATGGAAGCAACTACCAAGTATCGTTTTGATCCTCATTTTGAAACAGGAGGAACACTTGGCGTAAATTATGCAAGTTTGGGTGGAAGTATGTTCTCCTTTAACTACAAAAGTATCTATATGGAAGAAGAAGAAAGAGTGAATATCCATAAAAAGTTTGTTCTTGGTCATTATCTAAAGCAGTTTAATGATGAGACTATTGCAACAAAAAGTGAAAAAAACTGTGGTGAACCATGTGCAGCAGTTTGCAAGAAGATGAATGATAAATACAAAAAAGACTACGAACCATATCAGACAATGGGTCCGTTATCTGGCATCTTTGATCAAAGAGCGGCTGAGAAGTTAAATCATTATGCTGATATGTATGGTTTTGATGCTATTTCAGTAGGCGGAGTAATTTCTTGGCTTATGGAATGCTTATCTGAAGGATATTTGAAGCCAGAAGATTTAGGCGTAAAAGATATACCGGAGTTTTCAGCAGAAGGTTTTGATGTTGTGTCTTCATCTATGCATAATGCTGACATAGGTGTGGCAATTTTAGATAATATTATTGATAAAAAGGGTAAGCTTGATTTAAAAGACGGTGCGCGTGCTTTTGCTCACAAATTATCTAAAACAAAAAATAAAAAAATATTGGATGCTTTTGTATATACTGCTTATGCAAGAAAAGGATGGATGGTTCCAAATCAGTATTGGACTCCAGGAGTTCTCTCTCCTATGTCCATGATGGGAAAATACTACATGTATTATGGACCAAATTTTGTTCCACCAAGAGAGTTGGGTAGGTCTGGAGCTGCTAGATTAAAAGGTGAATTAGTGCTAGATAACATGGGATTTTGTCGTTTCCACAGGCAATGGGCTGAAGAGATGATGCCAGAAGTTATGGAATCATTATATGGATTAAAAGAACAATATCTAAGAAATGGTCATATTACAGCCAGCCGTATAAACGGGCGTAATTCTTCAGTGTTCTGGGAGTCAGAAAGAAGTGTGGATATTATATATACTTTTTTGCAAAGAAAACATATTGTTGATAAAAATAATGACCCTGAACTTATAAAATGGCTAAACTGTTTCAATAAAGACAAACACGAAGCAGCTATGAGTTTTTGGTATGGAATGCATAAAGGAATACAAGAATCTCTTAGAGATTTTTAAGTCAAAGAGAGACTGCTTATAATGGCAGTCTCTCTAGTTTATATATCTTTTATTAAGATTTTTATAACTTTCAATTCTTCTATCTCTAAAAAATGGCCATATTTCTCTAGTTTTTTCGCTTTCTTTAAGGTCTATATCGCAAATAATTATCTCTTCTTTGTTACTAGAAGCTTTTGCTAAAAATTCTCCCTGAGCTCCAGCAATGAAAGAGTTTCCCCAAAACCTTATGCCGTCAATTTGCCCAAGATTATCTGATTCTTTTCCTACTCTATTAACAGAAATCAAAGGAAGATTATTTGCAATTGCATGGCCTCTTTGTACTGTTATCCAAGCATCTAATTGTCTTTGCTTTTCTTCTTCATTGTCTTCATAAAACCAGCCAATAGCAGTTGGATATATTAAAATTTTAGCGCCTTTTAATGCCATCAGTCTTGCAGCTTCCGGAAACCATTGATCCCAGCAAATTAGAACACCCAGTTTTCCTATGCTAGTTTGAATAGGCTCAAATCCTAAATCTCCAGGAGTAAAATAGAACTTCTCATAAAATCCCGGGTCATCAGGTATGTGCATTTTTCTATATTTTCCTGCGATGCTCCCGTCTTTTTCGAAAACTACTGCCGTGTTGTGGTAAATGCCTGCCGTTCTTTTTTCAAATAAAGAAGTTACTAAAACAATCTTATTTTTTTCAGCAACCTCAGACCAGAATTTCAGATCATTTTGCCAGTTTTGTGCTAGTTTAAAGTTGTTCGTATCTTCATTTATACAAAAGTATCTGTTTTGATGTAATTCTTGCAGAACAATAAGCTCTGCCCCGTCAAGTGCAGCTTTTTGTATTAATTCAAGACTCTTTTGTATAGTTTGTTCTTCTGTTTTATATGATTTGTGTTGAATAAGTGCTGTTTTCATGAGTAAAATTATATCATAATGTGAATAGTAACTAATATATATTGATAATGATTATCAATCTAAGGACATTTTAATTATTATTTTGATAATATTTTAAAATAATTTACAAGAGGACACAAATTGAAAACAATTTCTGATTTGAAAATTGATGAAGAAGCAATCGTGCAAAAGATATTGGCAAAAGAACCGGTTAAAGGCAGACTCTTGTCTATGGGTATTGTAAAAGGTGCAAAAGTTAAAGTTGTAGCTCATACGCTAGCAAGACAGACTTGGGATATACTCAGCAACAATACAAAAGTAGCACTAAGAGAAGAAGAAGCTCATAGTATAGCAGTAAAGGGATTACATGAGTAGCGAGATAAAAGTTGCGATAGTCGGACAACCGAATGTTGGCAAAAGCTCAATCATAAATGCACTTAGCAATGCGAAGCTTCATGTTGGTAATTTCAGTGGTGTAACAGTTGAAAAAAAAGAAGTTTACCTCAAAAGAGATGACTATGATATCAAGATGACTGATTTACCGGGAATTTATGCACTAAATGCCTATACACCCGAAGAGCAGGTTGCAAAAGACTTTTTGATTAATGAAGATTATGATGTGGTGGTAAATGTTGTTGATGCAAATACACTTTCAAGAAATCTGATTTTTACTATGCAATTGCTTGATATGCATAAAAAGACCATTCTGGTTATAAACATGATAGATGAGGTAGAGAAAAAAGGCGGTTTGCTTAATAAGCATAAGCTTGAAGAATTGTTGGGAATTCCTATTGTTTTAACATCAGCTAAAGAGAACAGGGGTGTTGAAGAAATTGTAACTCAAATTATCAAGCTTTATAATGCTCCGCTTGCTAAAAATAAGATATATTACAATGAAAAAGTTGAGCTAAGAGTGGAAGAGTTGGCAAAGATTCTTAGAAAATCTCCCCATTTTAAGAGTCCTGATTATTCAAGATTTCTAGCCATCAGGCTTTTGGACAGAGATGAAGATGTATATAAAATGATTCATGATTTGCCTATATTTATAGAAGCTCACAATGCACTTGAAAAGATGTATAAAGAACTAGAATCCGAATTTGACGAGGAGAGCACGACCGATATATTGGCAAATGAGCGAGCTGCCATCTCATATAATTTACAGATGGAAGCATTGGATATGGAAGAAGATGACGAATCTCTTAGTGAAAAATTAGATAACTTTTTGATTCACCCAATTTTCGGACTTCCTATATTTTTATTTTTTATGTGGGCTCTTTTTCAGCTTACATTTGTATTGGGAAATTATCCTATGAATGTGATAGCCAATATCTTTGGTGAGACTTCTTCATTTTTAGCTGATTTTTTGCCTAAAGGGATATTTAATTCGGTATTGACACAGGGTATTTTGCCGGCAGTTGGTGCGATAATCATGTTTTTGCCAAATATCTTAGTACTGTTTTTAGGTTTAAATTTGCTTGAACAAACAGGATATATGAGTAGAGCCGCATATCTGATGGATGGATTTTTGAAAAGATTTGGTCTGCAGGGAAAAGCTTTTGTTCCTCTTGTTAGTGGTTTTGGATGCACAGTTCCCGCATATATGGCAGCTAGGACTCTAAAAAATCCAAAAGACAGAATTATAACGATGCTTGTTTTGGGTTTTATGAGTTGTGGAGCAAGATTACCTATATATGTACTGTTGGTTTCAGCATTTTTTATAAATAGCAATCCAGGTAATATGCTTTTTTATATCTATATAGGTGGTGCATTTTTAGGTTTAGTTGTTGCAAAAATCTTAAGAACAGTTTTGTTTAAAGGTGAGCCTGAACCGTTTGTTATGGAGATGCCACCATATAGATTTCCTTCATTTAAAGCACTAGGTATGGATCTATGGATAAAAACAAAGATGTTTTTACAAAAAGCAGGAACTTTTATAGCGATAGCTGCTATGGTAATATGGTTTTTAAGTTCATATCCCGTGAATGATACTATAGTGCAAAATTATAATACCAAGATAGAGCAAACAGTAGATACAAGTAAAAAAGAGAGCTTAAAAATGAGTTAAATGCAAAATTGCTAGAAGATAGTTATTTGGGAGATTTTGGAAAATTTATACAACCTGTTTTTGCGCCACTGGGGTTTGACTGGAGATTAAGTGTGGCTGTGGTAGCTGGACTTAGTGCCAAGGAAGTTGTGGTATCCACTTTGGGAACATTATATGCTATGGGCGGAGCAAATGAGACGAGCAAGGGATTGATTGAAAAAATAAGACAAAATGTAGATTTTAAATCTGCAATAGCACTCATTATAATCATAATGATTTATTCTCCTTGTTTAGCAGCGATGGGAACATTTTATGCAGAAGTTCCACAATGGGCTTGGAGAGTATTTTACACAATTTACCCAAATGTAGTAGCATGGTTATTGGCTTATGCGGTATATAAAACTTTAGCCTTGATGGGCTATTAAGTGTTTTTATAATACAATATTGTTATGAAATTAAATGAATTAGATAAAGGTCGAAGAGCCATGGTGGAGAGTGTAAATTTAGAAAATGATTTGAAAAAAAGATTTTCTGCCATGGGCTTGAGTCCAGGAATAATTTTAAGAGTTTGTAGAAGAACATTTGGGAGCGACAGCCTACATGTAAAGATAGAATGTTCTTCTTGTTTGGCTCTTAGCAAAGCAGAAGCATCGCATATAGAAGTTACACCCATAGGAAAAGGCAAAGGTTTCGGGCATGCTTGGCAACGAGGGCAAGACAAATACTGTTGTGATAGAAGAGATTGTCCGATGAAAGAGAGTAGCTAGAGATTTGGATTAATCTCCGAATCATCGTATGGATCGAGGTGGGTATTTATAATCCACTCATCTTTTTTATTTATTTCTCTGATTTTATCTTCAACTCTGTCGGCTGCTCTGTGTGCATCAAGAAGTGAAATATCAGTGTTAAACACTAGATGAACATCAACAAAATTTGTGTTTCCTGATCTTCTAGTCTTTAAAAAATGATAATCATTTACAACTTTTTCTTCTTTTATTATGTTTTCAATTTTTTCTACAATTTTTTTATCAAGTGATGCATCTAGCAACATATAAACACCATCTTTTATAATTTCATAAGCCGAATATATAATGTAGATAGAGATAATAACACCCATGATGGAATCTATAAGATAAAAATCTGTAAAATGTATGACAATAAGAGATAGGAGGATTATTCCATTGCTGTATATATCCGTTTTATAGTGCAAGGCATCAGCTTTTATGACCATATTTTCTGTTTTTTTTGCCACAAAATTTAAAAACATAACAAGAGTTAAAGTTAAAATCAAAGATACAACCATGACGATTATAGAGGGTGTGAGGTGACTTACAATCTCACCACGATAAGCTTTTTTGATAGCTTCATAAAATATGAATATACCAGACATTGTGATAACGGTACCTTCGATAACAGCAGCCAATGCCTCGACTTTTCCTCTTCCGTAGTTAAACTGTTCGTCAGCTGGTTTTTCGGATTTGCTTATAGCAAAATAGTTAAATGCAGAAACTATTAAATCTAATATAGAATCGATAGCGCTAGCAAGAACTGCCACTGAACCACTAAGTATCCCAATGGCTAGTTTTATGATTATCAGTATGCTAGCCGTAAGGCTTGATACAATAGTAGCTTTTTTTGTAGTGTCATACTAAGTCCTTGTAAAAATTCATAGTCGCACAGTGTAAACTTCCGTGTTCTCTTATAAATATAGATGCATCAATTCCGATAACATCTCTATCGGGAAAGAATTGTTGCAAAATTTTAAGTGCTATTTTATCATTTTTATCCTTATATGTCGGAACTATTAAGGCGCCATTTATGAATATAAAATTTAGATAAGTTGCAGGAAGTCTATGGTTTAAAAAAATTTTTGGACTCGGAAACGGCAAAGGAAGAAGTTGATATTTAGTATATTTTAACTCATCTTCCATTTTTTTGAAAGCTTCATAATGCTCATCTTCCGTGTTGTAGCATTTAACATAAGCTATGGTTTGGCTATTTACAAATCTAGCCAAAGTATCTATATGTGCATCGGTATCATCTCCTGTTAATTCTCCATATTTTAAGATAATTAACTCTTTTAATCCAAATAATTTTTTAATTTTCTCTATTATCTGGTTTTTTGAAAGAGCAGAATTTCTATTTTTATTGAATATGCATTTTGCAGTTGTTAGCATAACTCCTTGACCATTTGAGTCAATACTTCCACCTTCTAGAATAAAATCAAAATTTTTTATGGGTTCTTTAAAAAATTTTATCTCTTTTAATTTTGAATTTACAGCATCATCTTTTTGATAATCAAACTTTCCGCCCCAAGCATTAAACTTAAAATTGAGTATTTTCAATTTATTATTATCATATATGCAAATACCGCCAAAATCTCTGATCCAAGTGTCGTTTGTTTCTATTTGAAGTAATTCTAAATTTTTTGATTTTGGTAAGGTTTGGCTGATTTTTTGTCTATTTTTGCATAAAATAACGCATTTTTGATATTTTATAATTGTTTTGATAAGTAAGATATAGCTGTTTTCTATCTAATCTATACTGTGTTTCCAATCACTTTTTACATCCGGAAAGACTAGCATTATGTATGCTTGTCTTTCCCACTCGGCAGGTAGTCTTGTTGGCAAGTTTAATCCTTTTTTTGATATAGTATTATACTGAAAAAGGGTGAATATGTTCAAACGATGGCGTAAAAAAAGTATAAATCAAATCAATATATATGCTATGTTTTTTGCTGGAATTTTTGCGTTTGTCGCAGCTTTTGTTATCATATTTAATGAATATTTGGATTTTAATAAAGAGATAGTTAAATTTGAAAAAAACTATATAGACTCCCAAAAAGCAAAAATTATTAAAAAAAATGACAGTCTAAAAAAAATCATAGAGTTTAATAATAAAAAATATACACAAGATGCTTTGCTAAATAAAAATATTGTGGATATGAGTGAAAATATCTTACTTCATGATGATAAAACTATGAGTTTTTTTGTATTTGATAAACAGAAAAATTTACTCTATTGTTCCAATAAAAACAATTTTTGCTCTACAATAAAAAATAAAATATTTTTAAATGCAAAAAACGGTTATAATTTTTTTAAGTTCAATAATGCCAAGAAAGAATATTTGGCACAATCAAGAGTCTATAAAAGCAAAGGCATCGTTTATGGCGGGGCAATTGTTATTGATAGTTTAAACAAGGAGCTTCAAGCCAAAAGAGTTCAGTATAAAAATAAAATATCCGGCTTTGTTTTAAAGATAGTCTTTTTGACAATTATTTTGTATATTATCAGTATTTTAAAATATAGATTTTTCACTGAAAAAGTATCTAAAGAATTAAAATATATAACAAATATATTGTCTGATACTTCGCTAATTTATAAGCATATTGATTTAGAAAAAATTGAATTTAAAGAGTTTAGTAAGATAGCTCTACATGTAAACAAAATGATAGATAAGATTAAGACTAAAAACAGGGAGCTTGTCACGCTAAATACAGATTTGGAAAAGCTAGTAGAGGAAAAAACAAATCAGTTGCAAAAATCTGTACAATACACGCAAGAGTTGCTAAAATATCAGGATAAGTTTGTCAAAAATGCAATTCACGAGATAAATACGCCACTTACGGTGATACTTATGAATATAGAATTGTACAATTTGAGATATGAAAAAAACAGTTATTTGACCAAGATTGAAGCAGGCGTAAAAGTTTTGGAAAATATATATGGAGATTTAGGGTATATTGTAAAGAAAGACCGTTTGGTACATAAAAAAGAGATGATTGATTTTTCAAAATACCTAAGTGATAGAATTGAATATTTTGGAGATGTTGCAAAAGGAAATGAATTAAAAATTGACGCCAATATAGAGGGTGGAATTTTTGTTTTTTTTAGTGAAGTTCAGCTGCAAAGACTTTGTGATAACAATATATCAAATGCCATAAAATATAGCTATCCAAATGAAGTAGTAAAAATTAGACTTTTTATAGAAAAAAATAGTATCGTATTTGAAATTTCCAATATTGGAGAAGTGATACATGATACAGGCAAACTTTTTGATAGATTTTATAGAGAAGATGTAGCTAGAGGAGGATTTGGTTTGGGATTAAATATAGTAAAAGAGATTTGTGATATTAACTATATCACCATAGAGGTGACTTCAATAGACAATACTACGCTATTTAGGTATATTTTTAGTGGAGAGTTGTATTGAAAATTTTGCTTTTAGAAGATGAAACCATGCTTAGAAATTCTATTAAAGAATATCTAGAAACAATCGGTCATGAGGTGGTTGGTTTCTCAAGTGGTTTGAAAGCTTTTGAAGATATACAAAGCAGGGCATATGATCTTCTGCTGTTGGATATAAATGTGCCACATTTAAACGGAATGGAGCTTTTTAAAAAACTAAATGATATTGAAAATATACCAACAACTATATTTATAAGTGCAAATATTGATATAGAAGATATTACACAGGCATATGAGCTAGGAGCCAGTGATTATCTAAAAAAACCATTTCATTTAAAAGAACTTGCCTTGAAAATTGACCATATAAAAAAAGAGAAAAGTGCAAAGGCTTTTGTGCAGATTATCTTATCAAAACATTATAGGTTTTCCAAGGAAAAACAGATGTTATTTTATAATAACAATACCCAGCATCTCACGAAAAAACAGTTGCAAATCCTCACTCTATTATCTTATAATCTAGGGATTGTGGTGGATTTTGATAAATTTAGAAGTTATGTATGGAATCACGAACCAGTTGACAATGCAACGATAAGGGCTGAAATCAGTAGATTTAGGAAAACTCTAAAAGAGGATTTTATAGTAAATATTAAAGGAATCGGATACAAAATAGATAAATATTTTGAGTAATGCTACTTTTCTTCACATGTAAGAAAAAGTTATGTATAATAAGTGTCAAAAATAGACAAATGCTATGAAAATGCTACTATTGTTTTATAGTATTGATACAAATTAAGTTCTAAAAGGAGATATGAATGTCAAAAGTTTTTGAACCAAATAGAGAGTTTAGCAAGAATGCCCGTATTAAAAATATGTGTGAATTCAAAGAGATTGGCCATGAGGTTGATGACGATTATGAAGCTTATTGGGATAAACTGGCAAAAGAAAAAATAGACTGGTTTGAACCATACAATAAAGTGCTTGACGAGAGTGATGCTCCATTTTACAAGTGGTTTATTGACGGAAAACTAAATGTTACTCATCAGTGTATCGGAAGACATTTAAAAACAAGAAAAAACAAAGCCGCTATTATATGGGAAGGGGAAGACGGAAGCAGGAGAATTATCACTTATCTTCTTTTGTATTACAGGGTTAATAGACTTGCAAATTTACTTAAAAACAAATTTGGTATCAAAAAAGGCGATAGAGTAGTTTTATATATGCCTATGATTCCTGAAGCTGCATTTGCGATGTTGGCTTGTGCTAAAATCGGTGCTATTCACTCTGTTGTCTTTGGCGGTTTTTCTGCCGAAGCATTGAGGGACAGGATTATAGATGCAAGAGCCAAACTCGTTATCACAGCAGACGGAGCATATAGAAGAGGTACCCCTTATCTTCTTAAGCCGATAGTGGATACTGCGCTTGAGAGTGGATGTGAGTGTTGTGAAAATGTACTTGTGGTCAAGCGAAACTTTGAAGATATAGATATGGTGGAGGGGAGAGATCATATATATAATGATTTGATAAAGCATGAGTCTCAACACTGTGAAGCAGAAGTGATGGACAGCGAAGATCCGCTGTTTTTACTTTATACTAGTGGCAGTACAGGAAAACCAAAAGGTGTACAACACTCTAGTGCAGGATATATCCTTTGGGCTCAATATACGATGGAAAATGTTTTTGATGTAAAAGAGAATGATACTTTTTGGTGTACAGCCGATGTTGGCTGGATCACAGGACATACTTATATAGTTTATGGACCGCTTGCCATGGGTGCCACTACTATTATGTATGAGGGCGTTCCTCTTTATCCGGATGCCGGAAGATGGTGGAATATGATTGAAGAACTTCGAATAAATCAATTTTACACAGCCCCTACTGCCATAAGACTTTTGCATAAAGTCGGAGCAGAACAGCCTGGAAAATACGACTTAAGTTCTTTGAAAGTGCTTGGAACAGTAGGAGAGCCGATAAATCCGGATGCCTGGATGTGGTACTATGATGTGATAGGTGGGGGAAGATGTTCTATCGTTGATACATGGTGGCAGACCGAAACAGGAGGACATATGATATCTCCTCTTCCGGGAGCTACTCCTATTAAGCCTGGAAGTGCAACATTTCCATTGCCAGGGATTAAAGCAGAGATTATAGATGAAGAGGGTAATCCGACTCCTGTTGGAGAAAAAGGACTTCTTTGTATCACCAAACCTTGGCCTTCCATGATAAGAACTATTTGGGGAGATCCTGAGAGGTTCAAAAAATCATATTTTGGAGATTGTAAAAAAGATGGAAAGCCTGTTTATTTTTCAGGTGACGGAGCTATGTATGATGAAGATGGATATATAACAATCACCGGAAGAACCGATGATGTTATCAATGTATCAGGTCATAGATTGGGAACCGCTGAGGTAGAAAATGTTGTGGCTCACGATGAAAATGTAGCGGAAGTTGCAATTGTCGGTAAGCCTGATGACATAAAAGGGGAGAGCCTTTTTGCCTATATCGTAACAAAAACGGATATAGATGTAGATTCGCTTAAGAAAGTGGTAAATCAATTAATAGTAAAAGATATAGGACCTATTGCCAAGATAGATGGACTCTTACTGGTTCCGGGACTTCCAAAAACCAGAAGTGGAAAAGTGATGAGGAGACTTCTAAGAACCATAGCAAAAGGTGAAGATATAACGCAAGATATATCCACACTTGAAGATCCTAGCATTATAATCAAAATAGAAAAATTATTTAAAGGGGAGTAAATGAAAAATCATAAAGTTGTAGATATAAAAATCACATATGAGCCAGAGCATATGGACAATATAGAAGAGTTTGAAAAAAAGATCAATACTTTTTTAGATAGTATAAAAGGCACAAAAGGTGCAAAAGTAAGTGCTAAAAAGCATAATGTTGCCGTGGATGTGATGCTTGATGAGTATGGTTTGGAAATAAGCTAAAAATAGCTATGCAAGATATTTTAATCATAAATACAGGCGGAACTTTTAACAAAAGATACAATCCGCTGAGAGGCGAACTTCAAGTGCCGGAAGATTCTTTGGCACTTGAAGGTGTTTTAAAATACTTTTATAATTTAAAGTATAAAATTATAAATATTATTCATAAAGACAGCTTGGACATGAATGATTCTGACAGGCAAGAGATTGTTGAAGTCATACAAAATTCTTCGAGCAAAAAAATCCTTATCATTCATGGAACAGATACTATGGATAAAACAGCCCTTTTTCTAGAGCAAAAAATCAAAGATAAATGCGTTATTCTAACAGGAGCCATGGTTCCTTTTAGTATTGATTATATAGAAGCAACGGCAAACATAGCAACAGCGATTGGCTATATATTAAATTGTCAGAAAAATGGAATTTATATAGCAATGCATGGTTTGGTAGATATACATAATAGAGTGTTTAAAAATAGAGATATAGGCGTTTTCCAAAGTATATAAAGCTCTACGTGTAGAGCTTTATCCTACATTTGTATATACCGCCTGTACATCGTCATCGTCTTCAACTCTTTCGACAATTCTTTGTATCTCTTCGAGTTGTTCATCTGTAAATTGTGCAGGAGTGTTTGCTATGCGCTCAAGCGTAGCTTTTTTAAGTTCAATTCCTAGCTTGTCAAAAGCATGTGAAAGATTTCCAAAATCTTTATAGTCTCCATGAGCAAGAACCAATCCGTCTTCTTCTTCGATTTCTTCAAGTCCGGCATCTATGAGTTCTAGTTCGATTTCATCTAAATCCATATCTTCTGTTTTATCAAATTCAAATACAGCTTTTCTTGAAAACATAAAATCCAAAGAGCCATTATTTAGCATTTCCGCGTTACTTTTTTTAAGATTAAATTTTACTTTTGCTACTGTTCTTGTTGGATTATCACTCGCGCATTCTATAAAAAAAAGTGAACCGTGTGGTCCTTTGGCTTCATAAGTTATTTCACTAAGAGCCGCCAAATCTTTACTGTTTGCTCTTTTGATTGCTGCTTCGATATTGTCTTTTGGCATATTTTCAGCTTTTGCATTAAGTATGGCTGTTCTTAATTTAGCGTTACTTTCAGGATCAGTCCCGCCCTCTTTGGCGGCCATTGTTATAACTCTTCCAAGTCTTGGAAATACTCTTGACATATTTCCCCATCTTTTCATTTTTGCTGCTTTTCTATACTCGAAAGCTCTTCCCATCATTGTTCCTTGTATTGCAATTTTATGGTATTATACTATTTGTTTTATTTGGTATAAGTTAAGGGTGCTTTTATGTTTAAAAAATCAAGACATTTATATAGGCTAAAAGATATAGAGAAAATTCTAATCTATTTCCCTATCTTTTTTATCGTGCTGTTGTCATTTATATCTTTAATAATTTCATCATTTGTGTTAGAGCACAATAAAAAATCAAGCCTAGCTTTAATATCTCAAAAATCACAACTTCAAACAAACTATGAAAATAGCAAGATATTGCAAAAGTATGTTGATAAAAATATAAAAAAGGTAGATAAACATTTTAAAAATGTTGAAAAAACAATGTTGCTGTATGTACATAAGATAGAAGGCACAATCAATGGTCTGGAATTAAGCCAAAAGAAAATAGATATAAAACTCGTAAAGCCGTTTTTGAGAGATATTGAATCGAAACATGAAGTAAAATTTGTGATTTTTAAAAGACAGGATTTGGAGGTTTTGTATGGACTCGATACTATAAAAGATATACAAAAACTCATATTTAACAATTACAACAATCCGAAATCTTTATATTTAACACTTTTATATATATCTTCACAAGGTGAAAAAAATAGTTTTTATTGGAAAAATGATGTTCGACAAACTATGCAGGTCAATTATTTTATGTATATTAAAAAACTAGATTGGTATATAGGAGCTTTTTCTACCTCGGATGATTTGAGAAAATACACAGCCAAATCTTTTTATGACTCCATAAGAGATGATAAGTCTAAGAAGGATAAGAATTATTATTATTTTTATGATTATAATGATAAATATTTTTATAACTTTTTTAATGATAAAAAATGGCTCGGTTTAAAAGATGCATTGTCGTCCTTAACTTTAAAACAATCAAAAAAAGTTAAAACACTTGTGCAGGGATTAGAGTTTACAAGATCTCAAAAACAAAATTTTTATAATTTTTACAAATATAGTTTTGGAATTGGGATGAAATTAAATAAAAATTTACTAACAGATGAATACTTGATTAAGAAACAGAAAATTGAGGAAAATTTTCAAAAAAGAAAAAGGATAATAATTACTATAATTTTAGTTTTTACTTTTATATTGATTCTTGCTTCTTTTGCTTTTGCTAGCTTTATAAAAAAAATATTTTCTACCTACAATAAGAGGTTTAAAACAAAAAATATGCTTTTGGAAAAATGGAAAGAGAGGTATGAGTTAGCAATCATCGCAACAAATGACGGTTTATGGGATATTAATTTTAAGACTAGAAAAATATTTTTTTCAAAAACATGGCTCGATATGTTCGGCTATAGCAAAGGGGATATAAACTCATATGATGAATGGCTAGGTTTAGTACATGTTGATGACAGGGATAATGTTATTAAAAAAATGAATGAGCATAAAAGTGGCAAGTGCGATCATTTTATGGCTGAATATAGATTGAAAACAAAATTAAACAGGTATAAGTGGACTTTTTCCCGTGGAAAAATATTTTTAGATGAGCTTGGTAATCCCGAGAGGCTTTTGATGATGGCTATGAATATAGTAGAGCGAAAAAGGATTGAAAGAGCGCTCGATGATACATGGAGGCTCACAAAAGAGGGAGATATAGTTCTTTTAAGATGGCTGAATGATAAAACTATGACAGCAACTTTTGTATCTAAGAGCATTTCAAAATTTGGATATGAGCCAGATGATTTGCTTCAAAAAACGACTATGTATGCAGATATTATCCATAAAGATGATTTGCAAATGGTATTGGCTTCTTTGAGAGAACATATAGAAAATGGATTTGAGAGTTTTTCCTGTACATACAGAATAAAAGTAAAAAATACTCAGAAATTAAGGTGGGTTTTCTCTCATGCAATTTTTATCAAAGATGATTTTGGAAATGTAACAGACTTGTATGGATACATATATGATATTACCGCCATAAAACAGAGCGAGAAAGAACTTGAAGAAAAAGTAAAAAGTGAAGTTGATAAAAATATCGCCAAAGACAGGTTACTGGTCCAACAAAATAAACTGGCAGCGATGGGAGAGATGATAGGAGCGATTGCCCACCAATGGAGACAGCCACTAAACAATATATCTTTGATATTGCACTTTGTGCGAGATAATTTTGACAATAAAAAACTCAATAAAGAGATGATTAGCGACTATCTCGATAAAGGCAAAAAACAGATCGAATACATGTCGCATACTATTGATGATTTTAGAAATTTTTACAAGCCTTCTAAGAAAAAAGCAAAATTTGATATTAAAAAAGCGCTTTGTTCTACTATTGAAATTATGGATGCAAAACCTAAGCAAAATGACATACATGTAGAGGTTGTCGTAGAAGATTTTGTATTAGATAGTTTTGAAAATGAATTTAAACAGGCAGTTTTAAATATAATCTCAAATGCAAAAGACGCAATTTCTTGCAAGAAAGAGAAAAATAAGGAATTTGAAGGTATCATTTATCTTATAGGCAAAAGAAATAAAAATTCTTATGAAATAACAATTTCAAATAATGGTGGAGAGATAGAAAAAGATATAATAGACAGAATATTTGAGCCTTATTTTACAACAAAATTCGAAAAACAGGGAACAGGAATTGGTCTGTATATGACTAAGATGATTATAGAAAACAGTATGTTAGGAAGTATTAAGGTTCAAAATATAATTGATGGAGCAGAATTTAAAATAATATTACCAATAGAAGGATGAAAAATGGACAGCACAAGAGTTTTACTTGTTGAAGATGAAGTTGATGCGAGAGAGATTTTAAGTTTTTATTTAAATACCATTTTTGAAGATGTTGTGGTTGCCGTTGACGGACAGGAAGCATTGGAAATATTTGAAGAAAATTTAAAAAATAACAAATATTTTGATTTGGTTCTGACTGACATTAAGATGCCAAGACTAAATGGCATGGATATGATAGAAAAAATGTTAGAGTTAGTCGAAAACCAAAAATTTATAATTGTATCTGCTTA
Source organism: Campylobacterales bacterium (assembly GCA_024280575.1). Lineage (GTDB taxonomy): Bacteria > Campylobacterota > Campylobacteria > Campylobacterales > Sulfurospirillaceae > JAADIZ01. Next base: position 9,956 of record JAJRPV010000014.1, on the reverse strand, counting down.
TAAAGATGAAGAAAAACTTTTCAAATCTATTAATTTCAGAGTTTTGGGATATTTTATAAAGCCAATAAATGTTGATAATATGATGGAAATATTAAAAAAAGCCAAAGTAGAAGTTTTAAAAGAAAAGAAAAAGAGTAAAAAATTACTAAAAATAAATAAAGACTATAGATATTCACTAAATCAAAAACTTTTATACAGTAACACATCACTGGTAAAACTTTCAAAAAAAGAGACGCAACTTTTATATGTCTTGATAAAAAATATTGGGAAAATAGTAACTATAAAAGAGTGCAAATTGGCTCTTTGGAATGATGAAAATAAATCTGATACTACATTTAGAACTGTCATGAAAAGACTCAAAGATAAAATATCCGCAAACGATTTTATTCTATCTTTAAAAGGGCAGGGTTATACAATAGAAAAAATTGTGTAAAAATGAAACAATCCCAAATAAAAATTATAATTCAAACAATAATACAACAATTATGAAATTATTTATGATACAATAATCCTAAAACAACAAAAGGAGATTATATGATCAAAAGTAAAATACTCAGTAGAGTTTTAGTTACAACTGCAGTCGCAGTTTCGTTAGTCGGTACGCTAAATGCTGCACCAAAAGAGAAAAAGTATATCATAGCAACAGCCAGTACGGGAGGAACTTACTATCCTGTGGGCGTCGGTATTGCTACAATTGCAAGCTTGAAACTTGCCAAAAAGCATAAGATGACCTTTTCTGCGATGACAAGTGCAGGAAGCAGTGAAAATATCAATATGATCGACAAAGGCGAAGTTAATTTTGCGATTATTCAGGGGCTTTTTGGCTCAATGGCTTGGCAAGGTAAAGGCAAGTACGAAGGAAAGCCAAAAACAAATCTAAGATCAGTTTCTATGCTGTGGCAAAATGTTGAGCAGTGTACTGTTTATAACAAATATGCAAAAACCGGCAATATAATGGACTTAAAAAATCTATACGGAGAGAGATTTTCAATCGGTGGAAGAAACTCAGGAAGTAGAGTTTCGGCTGAAACCATTATGAAAGCTCTAGGTATAGACTATAACAAGATGAATATCCAATACCTAGGTTACAGTCCTAGCTCAACTGCTCTTCAAGACGGAAAAATTGTTGGTATGAATACTCCATCAGGACCTCCTACAAGTGCAGTTACCAATGCATTTGCTACAATTGGAGCCGATAAGATAAAGATTTTGGAATTTAACAGTGATAATCTTAAAAAGATAGATGACAGTTATCCTGTCTGGACACCGTTTGTTATAAAAGCAGGAACCTACCCTGGTCAAAAGAGTGATATACATACGATTGCTCAGCCAAATCTTTTGGTTGTAACAAAAGATACTCCAGAAGAAACTGTATATCTTTTAACTAAAACAATTTATGAAAATCTGCCTTTCTTACACTCAGTTCATAAGGCTACTATGGCAATGAGTTTACAAAAAGCAATAGCCGGACTACCTATGCCTTTACATCCGGGTGCTGCAAAGTATTACAGAGAACAAGGTATCAAAATACCAGATAGTCGAATAGCTAAATAGCATAAAGAGTGGTGAAAAATCACCACTCTACCTCTCATTTAAGGATTTATACATGCAAGCAAAAAAATTCAAAAATTTTATATTTGTTTATGCGATTTTTATCTCACTTTTTCACTTTTATATAAATATTTGGGGAGGCATAAGTAATCTATGGTTTAATGCTGCGCATTTTTCGCTTTTGGCATCCCTCGGTTTTTTAACTTTTAGGGCATCTAAACACTCATCCAAAGACATTATCCCTCTGTACGATATATTCTTAGCACTATTAACTTTAAGTATAGTGATATATATGATGCTTTTTGAAGAGAGTTTATATTCAGTAGCCAATAGTAATATGCGACCGATGGATTTATTCTATTCTGCTGTTACTATATTTATAGCTATTGAGATATTGAGGCGGACAACCGGATATATCATACCATCTATGATATTGGTGGCTATGGGTTATCTGTTGTATTTTGGTAAATTTTTAGGAGGAGTTTTTGCCTTTGGTGGCATGAATGTAGAGAGATTTTTATACAGAATGTTTTATACAGGCGAAGGTCCATTTGGACCAATTGCCACGATTTCAGCTACCTATGTATTTATGTTTATACTTTTTTCTGCTTTTTTGATGAAAAGTGGTGCGGGTGATTTTATAGTTGAGCTGGCTTCAGTTGCAACTTCAAGATTTAAAGGCGGCACCGGACATGTAGCACTTTTGAGTTCTGCCTTGATGGGTACCATTTCGGGGAGTGCCGTTGCAAATGTTGTTTCTACTGGATCGATTACGATTCCTATGATGAAAAAAGCTAAGTTTTCACCGATAATGGCAGCATCTATCGAGACGACCGCGAGTACAGGGGGGCAAATAATGCCACCAATTATGGGAGCGGGAGCTTTTATAATGGCGCAAATGACCCAAATTGCTTTTTCCACTATAGTCGTGCTTTCGATTTTACCGGCTATTTTATATTTTACATCAATCTCTTTTTATATTCATATACACGCTAAAAAATACAATATACATGCTGAAAAAGTAAATAAAAAAGCCTGGCCGATTATCAGGGAGGGTTTTCACTTTTTTATCCCTATTGCGACATTGGTTATACTGCTTATCAAAGGTTTCACACCAACATATGCAGCAGGAATTTCTATGGCGACAATAATCGCAGCATCATATTTGACAAAAACAAAAAGGATGAGTTTTAAACTTGTCTTGGAAGCTTTGGCGCAAGGCTCTCAAAATATGGTAGTAACCGGAACGCTGTTGGTGAGTATCGGTATCATAGTCGGTGTTATAAATATCTCCGGTGTCGGTATAACGCTTTCTCAACTAATAATGGAGTGGTCACATCACAATCTTTTCTCTGCGCTTATGCTGGTTTCGGTTGCTGCTATATTTTTAGGCATGGGACTTCCGACTACTGCAGCTTATGTCGTTCTTGTTGTTCTTTCGGCTCCTGCATTGGTGGGTTTGATGTTGGATCCTGCAACTGCTGCACTTGTCAGTGCCGGCGTAAATGTACCACAGGCTACGATGTATCTACTATCTGCACATTTGATGGTATTTTGGTTGGCTCAAGTTTCAAATCTCACACCTCCTGTTTGCTTGGCTGCATTTGCAGGTGCTGCGATAGCTGGAACTCCTCCTATGAAGACAGGATTTAAAGCATTTTCGTTAGGAAAGGCGTTTTATATTATGCCCATACTTTTTGCTTTTAGTCCATTTATTACGGGAACTTGGCCAGAGAAGTTTGAAGTTTTTGCTTTTGCAATTCCTGGATTTTTAGGAGTAGCAGCTGTTAGCGAGGGATTTTGGGATATAAAGATGACTATTTTTGAGAGAGTTTTGTTTGCAATTGCAACTATACTTTTGTTTTCTCAGGATAAGATATTTCATATCGAGAGTTATCTTGGCTTGATTCAAGACACTAGCATAGTCGGAATTATCTTACTTGCTGTTGCCATGTTTATTCATAAGACAAGATACAAAAAACTAGTTTTACAAAAGGTCGTCTAGATGATATATGATTATCTTATAATCGGTGGAGGAATCATAGGTTTAAATGTTGCAAGAGCACTAAAATTGAAGTTTGTTGATGCCAAAATTGTTGTGATAGAAAAAGAAGCCGAAGTTGGTATGCACAGTAGTGGAAGGAATAGTGGAGTTTTGCATGCCGGTTTTTACTATAGTGCAGACTCTCTAAAAGCAAAATTCACGAAAGAGGGCAATAAAAAAATGCACGAATTTTGTGAAAGCAGAGGGATTCGCATAAACAAATGTGCTAAAGTGGTTGTAGCACAAAACAGTGAAGAAGTCTTGGGACTCGAAGAGTTAAAAAGAAGAGGGGATGTAAACGGCGTTGAGCTTAGCTGGATGAGCGAAGAAGAGCTAAATGAAAAATTTCCTCTTATAAAAACGGAACAAAAAGCACTTTTTTCCCCAACTACGGCAACTATTGATCCAAAAGCCGTAACCTTGGAATTTAAAAAATATGTTCAAGAGTTAGGTGTTGAAATTTTGACTTCTACTACCTATAAAAAAAGAACTTATGAATATGAAATAGAGACCAATAATGGCTCAATGAGATTTAAAAAATTGATAAATTGTGCAGGATTATATGCTGATAAAATAGCCAAAGATTTTGGTTTTGGGCAAAAATATGTAATTATTCCATTTAAAGGTATATATCTAAAAGACAAATATAATATTTGCGGATTGGAGACGAATGTCTATCCTGTTCCAAATCTTGCAAATCCATTTTTGGGAGTGCATTATACTTATGCAGTAGAAGATGACAGCAAGATAGGTCCTACAGCAATTCCGGCTTTTTGGAGAGAAAATTATAAAGGTTTTGATAACTTTAATTTTGGCGAAATGGCACAGATACTCTATTATGAGGCTAAACTTTTCTTAACAAATGCTTTTGGTTTTAGAAATCTTGCTATTAGTGAAGTAAAAAAATATTCAAAATCATATCTTTTAAATTTGGCAAAAGGGCTCACAAAACCACTGGATATGAGTGGATTTGACTCTTGGAGTACCCCGGGTATCAGAGCACAGTTGCTAGATACAAATACGCTTGAGTTAGTGCAAGATTTTGTGGTAGAGGGAGATAATATAAGCGTACATGTCCTAAATGCGGTAAGTCCGGCTTTTACTTCGTCTATGCCGTTTTCACAGTGGGTTGTAGATAATTATATAGAAAAAATTTAGAAGAGCAGAATCTCTTTTTTGAAGAGATTCTGCAAAGTAGGGTTACATCATGCCTGGCATTCCGCCCATTCCGCCCATATCTGGCATAGCTGGAGTAGATTTATCTTCTTTTATATCACTCACTGTCGCTTCAGTTGTTAGAAGCAGGCTAGCTACTGAGATAGCATTTTTAAGAGCTACTCTCTCGACTTTTACAGGATCAACAATTCCGGCTTTAAACATATCTACATATTTACCTGTAGACGCATCAAAACCTATATTTTTATCTTTGTTTTCAAGAACTTTATTTGCAACAACACCAGCATCAAATCCGGCATTTAACACGATTTGTTTTAGAGGTGCACTGATTGCACGATTTACTATTTCTGCTCCTATCGCTTCATCACCGCTTAGTTTTAAATCTACCTGCGATCCGGCATATAGAAGTGCTGCTCCACCACCGATTACTATACCTTCTTCAACAGCAGCTTTTGTAGCACTAAGTGCATCGTCAACTCTGTCTTTTTTCTCTTTCATCTCTGTTTCAGTGGCAGCACCAACTTTGATAACAGCTACACCACCGCTAAGTTTTGCCAATCTTTCTTGTAGTTTTTCTCTATCATAGTCACTTGAAGTTTCTTTGATTTGGGCTTTGATTTGACCAATTCTAGCATCAATTTTATCTTTTTCACCAGCACCATTAACTACAGTTGTATTATCTTTATCTATAACGATTGATGAAGCAGAACCCAAGTCATCCATGGAGGCACTCTCAAGTGTTCTTCCTAACTCTTCGCTGATAACCTCGCCACCTGTTAATATAGCGATATCTTCAAGCATAGCTTTTCTTCTATCACCAAAACCCGGAGCCTTGACAGCTGCTATATTTAAAACACCTCTTAATTTATTTACAACCAAAGTTGCCAATGCTTCTCCTTCGATATCTTCTGCGATAATCAAAAGAGGTTTGCCACCTTTTTGAACTTGCTCAAGAACAGGAAGAAGGTCTTTTAGGTTGGAAATCTTTTTATCATAAAGTAGGATATATGGATTTTCAAGTACAGTCTCCATTTTTTCAGTATTTGTTGCAAAATAAGGAGATAGATAACCTCTGTCAAATTGCATACCTTCAACAACATCAAGCTCGTCAGTTATACCTTTTGCTTCTTCAACAGTTATAACGCCATCTTTTCCAACTTTATCCATAGCTTCAGCTATAAGTTCTCCTATGACAGGATCAGAGTTGGCAGAAATAGTAGCAACTTGAGCAATCTCTTTTTTGCCTTCTACTTTTTTTGCTTCATTTTTAAGTTCGTCCATAATAACTTCAGCAACTTTATCCATACCTCTTTTTACTTCAACAGGGTTTGCGCCGGCTGTTATATTTCTAAGACCTTCTTTGAAAATAGAGTGTGCTAAAACAGTAGCAGTAGTTGTTCCGTCACCTGCTTCATCAGCAGTTTTGCTGGCAACTTCTTTTACGAGTTGTGCTCCCATATTTTCAACAGTATCAGCTAGTTCAATTTCTTTTGCAACTGAAACACCATCCTTTGTGATACTTGGAGCTCCAAAACTTTTTTGAAGAAGAACATTTCTGCCTCTTGGTCCCATTGTGACTTTTACTGCATCATTTAATTTTCTAACACCTTCATATAGTGCATTTCTTGCTTTATCCGAATAAAATATTTCTTTTGCCATTTTTTAACCCCTTACTTTAATATACCTAAAATTTCATCTTGATTCATGACCAAGTACTCTTTACCATCTAAACTCAACTCTGTCCCTGCATATTTGGCAAAAATCACTTTATCGCCAATACTAATAAGCCCTTCATCTTCAATCTCTTTACTAACAGAGATAACTTTACCGCTTAAAGGTTTTTCTTTTGCATTGTCGGGGATAATTATCCCGGTCGCAGTCTTGGTTGGTTCTTCGATTCTTTCAAGAAGAACTCTTTCTCCTAATGGTTGAAATGTCATTTTACATCCTTTTATTAGATTTTTTATTTTTAGCACTCTTTGCTTATGAGTGACAGTATTTTACAAAAATTTAGTAAATAAGTCAAGTAATTTAGCAATAAATTTAAAATACCTTAGCGTATTAGACTAAAGTATTTTAAATAAAAAAATTTAGTGGTAATATTTAAAAAGTTTTACTTATCAACACATATAATAGTTAACCAATTTATAAGTTATGAAGATGTATAATTTCGTCCTTTAAAGTGTCAAGGTAGCTCAGCTGGTTAGAGCGCTGGTCTCATAAGCCGGAGGTCGGGAGTTCAAGTCTCCCTCTTGACACCACGAATACAATCATTAAAACCCCTATTTATAGGGATGAACAGCCTCTTTGGGAAACTTTAGGGAAACTGAAACTGATTGGGAAACTTTTTAAGAGACTTCAACTATTAAACTCAAAATACTTACTAAAACGAGATGATATTTACTACATATCATTAAAACTATCTAAAAATACTACATTTAAGAAATCATTACATACAGATAACTTTGTTTATGCCAATATATTGAAATTGAAAATCATTATTAAATTAAGAGATATAGATAAAAATCTCCCTTTTTTAAGAGTTCTATATCAACTTACTGACAATGATAAAAAAATACTTTTATCAAACAGTAGTAGCGATGAAGAGATTTTTATATATAAAATAGTAGAAGAGATAAGTAAAAAATTAATTCTTAGTAAGAAAACACCTATACCTTCTTATGTATCTGTCCCTTTGAGTAGAAATAAAATACAAACATTAGAAAAATCTTGTGAGCATTTTCTTAACTTCAAATCAAAAATAGTATCTCCAAAAGTTATCATTAAATATAAACAAGCAATAGATTACCTATATGTATATTTCACTCAAAAAATTGATATTACGAGTATTGATGTAAAAGGTGCTAATGATTTTAGGCTCTTTTTATTAGAAGTTCCACTTAGATGGAAATCTCAACCTTTATTAAAAGGTAAAAATATAAAAATGCTCATTGATAAAAAATCAACACTTTTGAATAGTTTGCCAAAACAAGAGATAAGAACAACAGATGAAGTGGTAGTTAAATGTAAAACAATATTTGATTATTTTAGAGATAACACTTTTGTTGAAGCAAATCCATTTATGAATATGAGAAAAATGAATAAAAGTAGTTCAAGGAAATGGAGAGAGTTTAGTGATACTGAACTCAAGAAGGTTCTTAGCTATATGGTGCTTCATAAACAAATAGAAGAATATAACTTTATGAAGTTTGGATTATATACAGGTCTTAGACGAGGAGAGATATTAAACATAAAAATCAAAAATATTGACTTAGAAAAAACACTTATTGATATATATGGAACAAAAAATGATAATGCCAAGAGAATAATGGTAATTCATAAAGACTTAGTATCCACATTAGAGGAACAAATCAAAGATAAAAGTGAGCAAGACTATCTCTTTTTCAACTATCAAGATTTAGTATTCAAGTATAGAGATGAGAAAATTGGAAAACTAATAAATGATATTATAAAATATGCCACTAATGATGAGTGTAAAAATGAGATTAACATTCACAGCCTCCGAAAAAACTTCTCTCAAACATTATTTTTCAGTAATCAATTTACTGATTTACAACTCAAAACTCTTGTTGGTCATTCAACTTCTTCTGATACAACCGATAGCCATTATTTACGAGGAAAAAGAGATTATAAGTTATTGAAATCCAAGATGGATAATGTTGATTTTAGCCATTATTTTATATAATGTTTTCACTATATTAAGGATAAAATATTGAATGATAACTTTAACCCTATAACAACTTACACTATGAAGAAGATGGGTAAAAACTTAGAATTAATTGCCGAAAATGAAGATGAAGAAAAGTATTTAGCTGAACTTCAAAATATTATAATTAAGGCTATCAAGAGAGATGCTAAGGCAAAAGACCTTATGATAGGTATCATTCAAAAAGATGAATTGAAGAGACTTACTCTTGGCTCTTATACAGAAAGGTTTATGGAGTTCAAAAAAAGAACAGATGTTACTGATGATACAATAAGTAAATATAATAAAACTATTGAGCATTTAATATTATTTTTTGGAGCTAAAAAGAACTTACGACATATAAATGCTAAGGATGTGTATGATTTTAGAGATTATTTATTTCAAGTTCCAGTAAATTATCAAAATGAAACATTTCTTCAAGACAAAAATATAGCAATAATGATAAAGAAGAAAAGTAAGTTTTTAGAAGGATATGAGGTATTACATAATAATACAGTCCTTGAATATATGAAAAAAGCAGCCCATATATTTAATTATTTTCAAGCGAACTCTTATGTATATAAAAATTATTTTGCTAACTATAATGAAGACAATATGTTAAAAGAGAAAAAATCAAGTATAAAAGAGTTCAAAAAATCTCAACTAAAAAGAATATTTTCTTTTGCCAGAGCTAATGATGAACGAGAAGCATATAATTTTATAAAATTTACACTAATGACAGGTCTCAGACGGTCTGAAACACTTGGTTTAACAGTTGAGGATGTTGATTTAGATTATGACCTTATTAGAGTAAATGGAACAAAAAATGATTTTGCTGATAGATTGATGGTTATACATAAAGACTTAATAGCTCTTTTGGTAGAGCAATCAATTGGGAAAGAAGACGATGATGACTTGTTTTTTGCTAATTATTCAAGTTTGAAAACAAGAGAAGAAAAAGTTGGAACAGAAATTAATAATTTGTTTAGTTGTGTAATTGGAGCAGAGGAAAAACCATATCTTGATATAAGAAGTTTGCGAAAAAACTTAGCACAAGAGTTAAAAAAGCCAAGTATTTCTGATATATTGGATATTGATGCGATTATGGCTCACTCTAATGACCAAAAAACATTACAAAAATACTATTTACGGATGGAAACTAATTATAAACGACTAAATGAACAAATAGATATGATAGATTTTAGTGGGTATTTTGAGTAACTACATATTAAAGTTTATTTAAGTATTGAAGCATTTCAAATAGCTCCAGACACTCTGCTTGACAGAATGTCTGGTCAATTCAATACACTCTGTAAATCTCTTTCAGCTTATCATTATAATCAAAATATCTATTCCTATAATCACGGCAAGTATCCCATATATGGAACTCAATCTCATCTATCTCTTTTCGTATGGGGGTATATAATTTTTGGTATTGCTTATTATCAAGAACACCGTGTCTAAGCTTCTGCTTCAACT
>JAJRPV010000013.1 GCA_024280575.1 Campylobacterales bacterium | reverse complement strand
TGGCGAAGATGTGAGATTAAAATACAGATACCTTGACTTAAGAAACAAAAAATCTTATGAAATATTTAAACTAAGAAGCAAAGCTACAATTGCGGCTAGAAATTTACTTGATAGTCTTGATTTCTTGGAAGTTGAAACTCCGATTCTAACAAAATCAACTCCAGAGGGAGCAAGAGATTATCTAGTTCCAAGTCGTGTACACAATGGTGAATTTTTTGCACTTCCTCAATCTCCTCAACTTTTCAAACAACTTTTGATGTGTTCCGGATTTGATAGATATTTTCAAATAGCAAAATGCTTCAGAGATGAAGATTTAAGAGCCGACAGACAACCTGAATTTACACAAATAGACTTAGAGATGAGCTTTTGCACGCAAGATGATGTTATAAGTGTGACTGAAGATCTTTTAAAAGATATATTTAAAGCCTGCGGACACGAAATAACTACGCCTTTTAATAGAATCAAATACAAAGATGCTATGGAAACCTATGGTAGCGACAAACCTGATCTTAGATATGATTTACCATTGATAGATGTCTTAGATATTTTTGCAAAATCAACAAATGAGATATTTAGCTCCATTGCAAAAGATAAAAAACACAACCGAATTAAAGCTTTAAAAGTTCCAAATGGGGATAAAATCTTTTCAAAAAGACAGATGAAAGGTTTTGAAGATTATGTAAGAAAATTTGGAGCTGCTGGGCTTGGATATTTTCAAATGAAAGAAGACGGGCTAAAAGGTCCTCTTACTAAATTTTTTAGTCAAGAGGATTTGGATGAAATCATAAAAGTTTCAAACTTAAAAGTCGGTGATGCGATTTTCTTTGGCGCAGGAGATAAAAAGATAGTCTTAGACTATATGGGGAGATTTAGAATTTATTTGGCAGAACTGATGGATATCATACCTGAAGATGTGTTTGAATTTGTCTGGGTAGTTGATTTTGATATGTTTGAAGTTGAAAACGGTGAAGTTAAAGCCCTGCACCATCCTTTTACGATGCCACGAAACTTAAATGCTCCGGTAGATGAGATGGAATCTATCGCTTATGATATCGTACTAAACGGGGTTGAACTTGGAGGCGGAAGTATGAGGATACACAAAAAAGAGATTCAAGAAAAAGTATTTGAGCTACTTGGTATAAGCGAAGAAGAAGCAAATGAAAAATTTGAATTTTTACTGGATGCTTTGAAATTTGGCGCTCCTCCGCATGGTGGTTTGGCCATAGGACTAGATAGGCTTATAATGCTTTTGACAAATTCGAGCAGCATAAGAGATGTGATAGCATTTCCAAAGACTCAGAGAGCTCAATGCCTTCTTACAAATGCACCAAGCCCTGTAGAAAATGCGCAATTAAGAGAATTAGGGATAAGATTAAGAGAGTTAAATAAAAACAAATGAATACAAAATATCTAATTTTAATAATAGGGGCTCCGGGAAGCGGAAAAACAACTGATGCGAAGATTATTGCCAAAAATAATCCTGATACTATGGCACATTTTTCAACAGGTGAACTCTTAAGAGAAGAAGTGAAATCAGGAAGTACCCTTGGAAGGATTATAGACAAAAAGATAAGTGTAGGTAATCTTGTTCCGGTTGATATAGCAGTAGAAACCATCATAAAAGCCATAAATGGTTCTAAAAAAAAGATTATCTTGGTAGATGGTTTTCCAAGATCAGTAGAACAAATGATGGAACTGGAAAAAGAGTTATTAGGTAATCCAAACATTAAGTTATCTATGGTTATTGAGGTTCAAGTAAGTGAGAAAACAGCAAAAGAAAGAGTACTTGGACGAGCTCGTGGAAATGATGACAATAAAGAAGTTTTTACAAATCGTATGAAAATTTACAATAAACCCCTTGACATGATAAGGGATTTTTACAAAGCCGAGAATTTATTGGTAGAGATAAATGGTGAGAGAGAGATAGAGCAGATTGTAAAAGAGATGGAAAATAAAATAAATGAAAACATATAATTTTTATAGTGTTATTATTGGTACGGAATTATTAAATGGCAGAAGAGAAGATAAACATTTTAACTTTATTAATTCTGCCCTGAGAGCCAGGGGATTAAGGCACGAGGGTAATTTTGTCATAAATGATAATCCTCCTTTGATGGAAAAAGTCTTTAAGATGATAGCACTTGATCCAAATAGCGTAATGTTTTGTTTTGGAGGAATCGGCTCTACTCCCGATGACTACACTAGAGAAGTGGCTGCTAGAGCATTTACATGTGGGGTTTTAAAAACAAATAAAGAAGCTTTGGAACTAATCAAAGATGAGTTTGGAAGTGAGGCATATCCACATAGAATAAAAATGGCTGATATTCCCGAAGATGCAAAGCTTTTGGAAAATGTGGTAAATAGAGTCCCCGGTTTCTATATAGATGATAGATTCTTTTTTACTCCCGGCTTTCCATCCATGGCACACCCTATGGTAACTTGGGCACTTGATAATCTATTTGATAAAAAAGCTGATAAATATACATGTGGATTCAAGGCTGATTGCTCCGAAAATGATTTGATAGACATCATGACTGCTTTACCAAAAGATATAGAACTTTCTTCTTTGCCTAAAATAGAAAATGATAAAAAAACTGTGGATATTTATCTAGCAAGTTATGATAAAGCAAAACTAATGAAATGGTATGATTTTTTTAAGAGTGAGATGAATAAATTAGGTAAAAGATATCTCAACGAATATCAGTAATTCAATTCTTTAAAAAGTAATTATCAACTCCATCGGCAATTCCTTTGGCTATAAGATTTTCATACTGAAAATTAAAAAGTCTTACCCCCTCAGTTGGGTTTGTTATATATCCTGTTTCAATCAAAATTGCCGGCATTTGAGCACCAACCAAAACCCAAAATGGAGCTTCTCTTACACCGCCATCTATAACCTTATACTTCTTTCTCAAAGACTTTAATATTCCTTGTTGCACATCTAGTGCCATTTTATTTGCTTGTATAATTTTAGCGCGATTCATTACACTTAAAAATATATTTTTACTATAATAATCCATATCTCTCATAGCAGTTTTATTTTCCATGGCTGCTACATGTTCACTTCTTTTGCTTCTATCAGGAGAAAGAAAAAATGTTTCCAAACCCTTGGAAGTTAAATATTTATTTCTTTTTGGGGCTGCATTTGCATGTATAGATATAAATAGATCAGCTTTTTTTCTATTTGCAAACCTTGTTCTATTTCTAAGTGTCACAAAATAGTCTCCACTTCTAGTTAGGTAAACTTTATAACCTCTTTTCTTGAGTTCTTTTGCTGCTTTAAGAGCTATTTTTAAAACAGCCCTCTTCTCATATCTTCTTTGATACCCAATAGCACCTGAATCTTTTCCTCCATGCCCTGGATCTATAACAATGGTTTTTTGGCTTGGAATAAAAATTGTTTTCTTATTTAAAGGCTTTACAATATGTCTCTTTATATTTTTTTTGGGAGCATAAAAACTAATCACTACCTGCTTGTTGTTTATTTGAAGATAATAATCCCTTCTTTTCTTGCTTTCTAGAACTATCCTTGTGGTACTTTTATCATATTGTGCAACTCTTAATTTATTTAATATCTTTGGCGTCTTGATTTTTAATTTACTTGTTAAAATCGTGTTAAAATCATAAACTCTTCTATAATAATTTCTGCTCTTCAACGCAAAAGATTTTATATCTTTAGATTTAACTGTTTTATTAAACAATAGTTTAATACTATCTTTACTAGTCATAATTGAATTTAATCTTAAAACAGTTTTTTTTGTATTTACATGTCGTATCTTAGTTTTATATACAGATTTTTTAGATAGATTTTTTTCTTTCTTAAGTAGTGTTGAAAGCTCTTTTTTATAATTTTTACCATCAATATTTAAAATTTTAGAACTCTTTATAAGTCTTTTAAGCGTAGCAATTTTTAACTTTTTATCATTATTTATGATAGATTTAATATAAATATTTTGTAATGAATGAAATATTTTAAGCATTTCACTATCATTTGCTAAACTCATTTTCTTATCATAGGAATAAACTTGATTCAAATATACAGAGTTTGCAAAAACAGAGACAGTGATAAAAAAAATAATAAAGAATTTTTTAAACATTTTCTCCATTTACCAACTTATTCATGAGCTCTTTAACACTTATTATTTCTTTTAATTTATATCCATTGGAACCAGTGAAAAATAAGCCCGTATCTATTTTTCCCAAGTAAGCATCAGAAAGCCTATCAGCTATACAATATCCCACCTCTTTGGCTTCTTGACCCCTATGGCAAGGGCTCACACAGTTACTTATGCATTTTATTTTCGGACCCTCTCTTTTATCTACCAAATTAATGAGATTTGTTTTAACCCCACGAGCAGGGTATCCAACTGGAGATTTTAAAAGTTTAATATCTTCTGCTTTAGAATCAATTATAACTTGTTTAAAATTTTCGCTAGCATCACATTCATGCGTTCCAATAAATCTAGTACCCATCTGTACGCCGTCTGCTCCTAATTCCATAACTTTTACTATATCGTCATGATCCCAGATGCCCCCAGCTGCGATTAAAGGAAAATCACCCCATTTTTTTATCTCTTCTTTGATAGGTTTTATTAAATTTTCCAACTGAAACTCTTCTTTAAAACACTGATCATAAGTAAATCCTTGATGTCCACCACTTTTTGGACCTTCCACAACGACAGCATCAGGCAATCTATCATATCTCTGTTTCCATCTTTTGCATATAATTTTCAAAGCTTTTGCAGAAGAAACTATAGGAACAAGAGCAACATCAGGATAACCTTCTGTAAATTCTGGCATATTTGTAGGAAGTCCCGCTCCCGTAATGATGATATCAACTCCTAACTCGCAGGCATCTCTAGCAACTCTTCCATAATCATTTATAGCATATAATACATTTGCAGCGATTGGTTTGCCTTTTGCAATCTTTTTAGCACTGTTTATTATAGCCCTAAATGAATCTCTCGAATAAAAGTTTGCTGTTTCAAATGGTCGATTATTTATCTCTTTTTTTACAAATTTTTGGCTTTTGTAATAACCTGTTCCAACAGAACTTATTACACCTAAGCCACCATTTAAACTAACATTGCCGGCAAGATTATCCCAACTAATTCCCAAACCCATTCCACCCTGAATTATCGGGTGTTTAATAGTATATTTTCCTATTTTTAGAGGCTTAAATATCATCATATCACCTTTATTTTTGCAAATTTTCTTTTTCCTACTTGTAGTATATAATCGCCGGCTTCTAGTTGCATTTGCACATCTTTAATTTTTACTTGATTTATACTAACAGCATTTTGTTTTATATCTCTTCTAGCTTGTGAGGTTGAAGGCTCCAATTTGCAATCTACCAAAGCCTGAGCTATCCAGATTGAACTTTCTACTTGGTATTTCGCTATATCAGTTGGTAATTGGTTTTTAGAGTGCACTTTATCAAATTCTGTTTTTGCAACTTGAGCCAAATCCCTGTTATGGAATCTTTCTACTATCTCTAGAGCTAAATTTTCTTTTGCAATTTTTGGGTGCAAAATTCCATCATTTACTTTTTGTTTCAATGAACTTATTTGTTCGATTGACAAAGAGCTAAGCAGTTCATAATATCTCCACATTAAATCATCACTGATACTGAGAATTTTTCCAAACATATCATTCGGGTTATCTGTTACACCTATGTAATTCCCCAAAGATTTACTCATCTTATTTACACCATCAAGACCCTCTAACAGTGGCATCATAACTACTGCTTGCTCTTTTCCGACATTATAAGCTCTTTGTAAGTGTCTCCCCATCAGAAGATTAAATTTCTGATCTGTTCCACCCATTTCTATATCAGATTTTATAGCAACACTATCATATCCTTGCAATAATGGATATAAAAACTCACTAATAGAAATTGGAGCATTTGCTTTATATCTTTTTTCAAAATCTTCTCTCTCTAGCATTCTTGCTACATTAAATGTTGTCGTAAGCTCCAACATGCCAGCTGATCCTAGTTTATTTATCCAAGAAGAGTTAAACAAAATCTGAGTCTTTTTTGGATCCAAAATCTTAAAAACTTGCTCTTCATAGCTTTTTGCATTTTTTATGACAGTATCTCTATCTAGTTTTTTTCTAGTTTCACTTTTACCCGTCGGATCTCCTATCATACCGGTAAAATCTCCTATGATAAACTGGACTGTTGCTCCATATTTTTGGAAAAGCGCCATTTTCTGCAATAAAACAGTATGCCCTAAGTGCAAATCAGGAGCCGTAGGATCAAAACCTGCTTTTACAAAGTATCCTTCTTTGTTTTCAAAATAATTCTTAAGAAGCTTGGTTATTCTTTCTTCATCTATAATTTCACTAACTCCTCGCCTTATTTCTTTTAAAGCACTATCTATCATACTATTTTCTCCCATTTAACTTTTATAAGCATCGTTTGCAGAAACAAATTCTATAATACGATATTTTGATTTTAAATTATTTCTAATTGATTTTACTGATTTATCTGGAATTTCCAATATCATTTCAAAAAAATCTATATGTCCCTCTTCCGATTTTCCAAGCTCAATTGTTACTAAGTTTATCTGCATTTTAGCTAAATATGCCAAAAATTTTGCTAAAGCTCCTCTTTTATTTTCTAAACTTACAATTAACTTATATCGTTCAGGTGCATCTTTCGTCCATTTAACAAAAACCATAGTTTCATTTTTTTCCATTAAATTATAGGCTCTATCGCATAGTTTATGATGCACAAAAACATCGCTTCCTTTTTTAAAACCCATTATATCATCACCTCTTTTTGGATGACAACAAAAATCAAAATATACATTTGAAATATTTTGATTTGAATATACTACTATATTTTCAAATTTTTGTTTTTTTATTTTATATCGATCAAAATTCAACAATGGAAATATTAATTTATCAGCTTTAGGGTATTTCTTCAAAGCATTTACAATATCTTTAAAATAAATAGAATCTGTAGCAATCTTAAATACTTTTTTTGTTAAATTTTCTTTTTCTAGCCACAATGGTATATTTGATTTTTTTGAATTAAAAGTACTTGTTAATATACTAATAGCAATTTTCTGATTTATCTCTCTAATTTTTTGTCTACAATTGGTACGAATTGTATTTATCGCCTTGCCAGTCTTAACGCTTTTAATCCAGCTACATCTATACTTGGGTTCTTCCGAAGTGATAATTCTAACAATATCTCCATTTTTGAGCTCTGTTAAAAGAGGAACTTTTTGTTTGTTAACATACCCTTCTTTTGCAAATATTCCAATTTCCGTATGAACTTCATACGCAAAATCCAAAACAGTCGCTCCTCTTGGAAGAGAAAAAATATCACCTTTTGGTGAAAATACAGCAATATCTTCGCTGTATAAATTATCTTTCGCAATTTGGTAAAATTCTTCAATATTTTCAATTTCTTCATTTTGATTCTTTAATTCATCTAGCCAATCTAACTTTGGATTTAGTCCGACACTTTTATATTTCCAGTGAGCTGCCAACCCAAATTCAGCAGTTTTGTCCATATCGTAAGTTCTAATTTGTGATTCAATGATTGATTTATTGTCAAATACAGTAGTGTGTATAGTTTGATATCCGTTTTCTTTAGGAATAGCAATATAGTCTTTGAATCTAGCAATTAACGGGTTAAATTGCTGATGTATTAATCCTAGCACTTTATAGCAGTTTATACTTTTCTCAACAATTACCCTAATTGCTAAAAGATCCAAAACTTCTTCTATAGAGATGCCCTTTCGTTGCATCTTCAAGTATATAGAATAGTGGTGCTTAATTCGTTTTATAATAGTAAAATCATCCTCGTTAAATCCATCTTTCAACATCATGGTTCTTATTTTTGCTGCAAAATGGTTTAATCTCAACTGAAGTTGTTGCTTATGCTCATTGATATAATCATCTATTTTTTTATATTCTAATGGCATTATGTAAAAAAAAACTTTTATCTTCAAGATATTTTTTAATTGATGAGATACCAAGTCTATGCGCTATTGGAGCATAGACAACCACCGTTTCTTCGCTAATTCTTTTCTGTTTTGAAGGTGATAAACTACGAAGTGTCATCATATTATGAAGCCTATCACAAAGCTTAATAACCAAAACTCGAACATCACTGATCGAAGCAAGTAGCATTTTTCTAAATGTTAAAGCTGAAGAGATAATTCTTTCATTGGAATACGAAGGAATTAACTCACTATCACGAATTTCCATAATTTTTGTCAAGCCTTCAACTAAGCCACCTATTTCTTTGTTAAAATCTCTATCTATAGTCTCTATATCACAATTTGTATCTTCAACAACATCATGAAGTAAACCAGCAACGACCATCGCCTCATCACCACCATAAAAAGCAACAAGAGAAGCAACAAGAATAGGATGATTCACATACTCTTCTCCGCTTTTTCTATATTGTCCGTGGTGTTGTTTAACAGAAAAGTCAATAGCTTTTTGGACAAGTGGTGTTATCTCAATAAAACTTTTTAAAATAGATATCGAAGTTTCTATATCTTTTGATTTATCTATTTTTTCTAATAAGTTCTCTAATATCATTTTAATCGGATATGGAGTCCAGCCCTACTTTGCCCTCAGCAATTTCTCTTAAAGCTATATCTGTAAATTTTTCTTTATTGCTATCGTTTTTAACTAAAGGCAAAGCACCATTTGCTAATTGTTCTGCTCTTTTTGCTACTATTATAGATAATAAATACTTATCATTATCAAGCATTTTAAGTGCCTTGGCTGTAATTTGCTCTATTCTTTGCATTTTTTTTCCTTGTATGTTTTTACTTAACTATCATCTTGTTTGAGAGCAAAGCTCCCAAACAATTCACGCTCTACTAAAGCACAACCTGACGGTCGTATATTATGAGACTCTATTCTTTACTATCGAACAACTACTGTGATTACCTTCAATTATACTCAATAAGTTACTTCTTTCAAACATATTGCAAACAATGATTGGCAATGAATTATCTTTTGCCAATGCAATTGATGTATCATCCATAACTTTTATATTGTCTTTAAGTGCCATTTCATAAGTTAATTCTGTATATTTTGTAGCATCTATAAATTTATTTGGATCTTTATCATAAACACCATCAACCTTTGTCGCCTTTATTATCATATCGGCATCAATTTCTACAGCTCTTAGCGTTGCTGCAGTATCTGTTGTAAAAAAAGGATTTCCTGTCCCCGCTGCAAATATAACAACTCTTCCTTTTTCAAGGTGTCTTTTTGCTCTTCTCACTATAAAAGTCTCACATATTGCTTCCATTTTGATTGCACTTTGGACTCTTACATCCACACCAACATGCTCAAGTGCTTCTTGCATAGCAATAGAGTTTATAACAGTAGAAAGCATCCCCATATAATCACCACTCGATCTCTTTATGATTCCGTCTTTTGCAGCACTCACTCCTCGTATGATATTTCCACCACCTATAACAATTCCAACCTCAATTTCATTTTCTACTAAAGTTTTAATCTCATTTGCTATAAATTTTAAAATCGAAGTATCTATTCCAAAACCATTTGTTCCGGCCAATGCTTCGCCAGAAAATTTAACTAGTATTCTTTGTCTTGATTTCATTTTAATGTCCCCTTCAGTAAGAGCAAAGCTCCTACTGAATTCCTCGCGACTAAAGCACGAAGTTTTACTTCTGTATGTCTCATTTTAATATCCCCTTTTTTCTAGGCAAAAGCCTAGCAAAAATTCCTCTCACTAAAGCTAACGCTTTGCATAGAATGTCTTATTTAATTATGTAGTTTTCCAGGCAAAGGCCTAGTAAAAATTCCTCTTTACCTTTACATAAAATCAGTAGCAATTTTTTATTAATCAACCAAACTCTCTTCATATTTAAAAACTTGTTATTCTATCAAAATATAACTAAAAAACTAATTTAGTCTTATTAGTTCTAATGGATTTATATGATAATTTTTTTGTGTGACTTCAAAAGTTAAATCATTATGTACTCTACCTATAATATATCCTTTTCTAATCTTTTTTCTAACTCTCACAGTTGGAGCTATTTTGCTAAGATGTGCATAAATAGTATGAATTCCGTGACTATTTTCTATAATAATTACTTTATCTAAAACCGCTGTATCTTTTGCGAAAACTACTTTTCCATTTAAAATATTTCTGACTTTTCCATTATTTATTTTTGATGAAAGCACTACTGATTCATTAAATATTTTTATTTGATAAATTGGATCAATATAGTTGCCAAATTTTCTTTTTACTATAAAACTTGCTAGAGGAGCTATCGTTTTTTTACCTCTATATCTTTTTACTTTACTTTTTTGGTAAGAAGATCCGATTTGACGCACACCAAGTTTTGATTCACTTGCATTTTTTACATTTTGCCTTTGTCTGGTTTTCTTTTTTAGTACAATTTTTTTTGATTTTTTTAAAATTTTTAGTTTTTCTAAAGTCTTTCTAATGCTTATCTTTTCTCTTCTTATTCTATCCAATCTTTTTCTATAATTTTTTTTCTCTCTATTTAATTTATTTATAGCTAATTCTCTTTTCTTTTTCAACAGAAGTAGCTTTTTTTTCTGCATTTGAGAGTCATCTATCTCTTTTTTTATATTTTTAATCTCTTTTTTACGAATTGAAATAGTGCTATTTACTTTTTCATAATTTTGAGATAATTTCATAAATTCTTTTTTTAAAATTATATTCATCTTTTCTAGTACTTTATCCGCAAGTATAGAATCTTTGGTTTCAATAAAATTTTTATCACTAATTAAATAATATGAAAAATCTTTTGCTATAATATCTACAATTTTCTTCTCCAAACTATTTTTCTGCTTTGATAATTTTTTATTATTATTTAAAAGTGAATTTAATACTTTGTATTTGATTTCAATATTTGCTTCATTTGATTTAACACTAATATCCAAATCATCTATATTTTTTTTCAATAGTTTTAAATCTTTCGTCTGTTTTATGATTTCATATGCTAAATAATTTAACTTTTTTGTAATCTTTTTTTCTATTCTTCCTTTTGAGTTTAGATAACCTGCTTGTTCTTTTATTTTTCTTCCTATATCAGCTCGTAAAAAAGAAAAAGATATTAGCAAAACAAAAGAAAGAAATATTTTCATATCTAATCTATTTTTTACTCATCTGTCTTGAAACTATTGCAACAATGAATAGCGATAATAACAGCGATATGCCAAACAAGATACCAACATCATAAGTAATGTTAAAATTTGGGATTTTTATGCCTAAGGTATCTAATTTCTCTTTAATAAATAAACTTTTTGGTAAATAAATAAAAATAGCTACCACAAGAGATGTGCTTATGAATGAATCAATTAAAACTAACTTATATAAAAATGCACTCTTTATCCAATAGTTTGCACCAAAATATCCCATTATTTTTATCTTTTCTTCATGCTCCAATATCCAAATTCTTATTTGCTTGAAAAGAAGTAGTATCGACATTAGAGTTATAATAGCTGTAAAAACATAGCTAATTAGTTGTAATATTTGTAATATTTGATATATATTTTCATAAGTTTTTGTAAAAATTTCTACTCTCGTTACCTGCTTCAATGCCAAGAGTTGACTTTTTATTTTATTTAATCTCTCTTTACCCGGCAATGTATTTAAAGTTATAGAATAAAAATATGGTAGGGCAATTTTAAGGATAGTTAAGTTTTCAGATGACATGCTGTTTTTCAATTTATCAATTATTTTTTTCGGATTAATTGGTGAGACTAGATCTATTTCTTTAACAATTTTTTGCAAATCTATTGTATTAAGTTTTCTGTCAGAAACTAATACTATCGAATAATTTTTGATTAATTTTTGGTTTTGGTTTTGAATAATCTTATATATAACAGTGCTAAACTGTACACTAAAAAGCAAAATAAACAATGAAAGAATAACTGATATATGATTTTTAAGAGACTTCATATAAAACTCCTTTGTCTATAAAAAAATGCTTATAATTAATACCTATAGTAGCTGGTATGTGATGAGTTACGACAATAACGGTAGTTCCGAGATGTTCCCGTGCATTTTTTAAAAGACTCCATATCACTTCACTTGAGTAATCATCTAGATTACCTGTTGGTTCATCTGCCAATATTAAAACCGGATTATGTGCCAAAGCTCTTGCGATAGCAACTCTCTGTTGCTCTCCTCCACTAAGCTCGAGTGGGTATTTTCCTATTTTATGGGTTAATTTTACATGTCGCAAAAGTTTTTCCGCCTGCGCTTCACAAACAGATTTTGAAAACCCTCCAATCATCAAAGGAAGCATAATATTTTTTTCTATTGTCCAACTTTCAATCAGTTTATAATCTTGAAAGACGATACCTAAATATCTTCTCAAAAGATTCAACTTAGAGTTTTTCAGATTATTAATATCAACACCACATATTCTAAGATTGCCATTTTTTGGAGGCAACTCACCATAAAAAGATTTTAATATTGTTGATTTTCCACTTCCACTTTTTCCTGTGATAAAAACAAAATCATGCGAATCTACATTTAAATCAATACCAGTTATAACAGGCTCATCTTTACCATATCCTAAGCATAAATTTTTTGATTGAACTACATATTTCATTTAATTGTATCCTTAAGCCATTCTAAAAGGAGGTTATGTGCTTGTTTATTTGCTTTTGTTTCCAAGATATTGTCCGGAAAATAAGATACTCTATCTTTAGTAAATTCTACATAAACTCTCTCATTTTTTGTACTAGCTCCAAAGGATATCTTTATAAGCCCTTTATTTTCATTAATAATAAAAATATCCTCTACATGTAGAAAAAAATCCTTTTCATTTTTTACTACCTTTTGAAAATTTTTTACTATTTTTACAAATTCGTATCTAGAATCAAATCCTATTTTACCAATCTTCTGTTTTTCTTTTGATATTTCTTCGTTTTTTAAAGTTATATCATAGATATCTTTTGCTTGTTTTTTCCATCTATCTTCATATTTACTGCTTATATCTAAATCTTTGTTCTTGTTTATATTTATATTCAATTTACTTAATTTAAAAAATTCTTCAATAGAATAATTAAAATATTTTTCACTATCGCTTCGAAGCTCAAGAGTACCATTTGGTTTTAAAACCCTTATGGATTCACCTATAAATTCACTAGAAATTACTCTTCTATGTGGTTTTTTATCCCAAGGAACCGGGAAATGGATAAATATTTTTCCAACACTGTTAGAGTTTAAAAATTCCAAAAAAATCCTTGCATCATAATCTAGTATAGAAATATTGTCAATAGATTGTATTTCACACTGTTTTGCCACTTGTTCGATTGAAGGTTTGTGTATCTCTAATCCTACAAACTGT
The DNA here is from genome assembly GCA_024280575.1 of Campylobacterales bacterium. GTDB lineage: Bacteria > Campylobacterota > Campylobacteria > Campylobacterales > Sulfurospirillaceae > JAADIZ01. The sequence goes on along the minus strand of JAJRPV010000013.1, from coordinate 22,588 downwards.
ATATCTTTATGCTTTTTAGCTTGATACAAAAGATGTCTTCCGCTTCCAAAACCAACCTCTATCCACATTTCTTTTTCATTTTTAAATTTATCTGCAAAAAAATCTATATCTTTTATAACATCAAATTTTTTTTTATTTTTTATTTTTTGTGACTCTATGTTTGAAAAAACAACACTGCATTCGCACAAATCTCTAAAATCTCTTAATGCTTGTTGCACAAAAACGACTTGTGAAGGGCGAGATATTTTATCTGCCTTAACCAAAATCACATCTTTTTTCTCTCTTATTTGTATAAAAAATTCTTCACTGCTTTGGGAAACTTTTATAAGTGATTCATCTCTTTCACAAGTTGCTTTATATAAAAATTCACTATTGCCAAACTTCACGGGAAAATTTGGCATAGTGATATCCTTGGTTTTAAAATTTGGCATTTTTTATTTTTATTCTTTTGGTATTGTTATAACTATTGGTTCTGATGGTTTTGAAGCCAAACCATATTTATCCAAAGCTACTACACTATATTTATATTCTACCCCCGGAAATACATCTCTATCTTGGTAACTAAATGATTTAATCCCAGTAAGATTTTGCACTTTACCTCTAAATTCTTTTTTTATATTATAGCTCACTGCTCTATCATCATTTCCCATCCAAGTAAGCATAACACTATTGCTTCCTTGCTTGATTGATGTTATAGACACACTATTTGGAATAGCAAGAGTTGAGCCTACTATCGCAGAAGATTGCCTCAATGACTCTAGTCCATCTTTATCAACAGCGGTTACTTTATAGTAGTAACTCTTCCCATTTTGATTTATCAAATCTACAAATTTTGTATCTTTTGTTTTTGCATAATAACTATAAAACAGTATAGGATTTATTGTTCTATAAACTTTATAATATGAAATATCGGGATTTGGGGATTTATTCCAACTTAGAACAATCTTTTTTGGTAAGTCATGTGTTGCTCTAACATTTTCCACTATAGCAGGCAACGGTTTCGTTGAAGCTTCAACGATTTGGCTTGGTTTAGAAATAATACCATCAAATGTTTTTACTCTAATTCTATACTTATACAAATAGTTATTTTTTAGCCCGGCATCAATATACTCTGCACTCAATCTTCCTTTAACAGTGGCTATTTTTTTCCATTCAACAGAACTCAAATCATTTCTCTCTATAATATATGAAGAAACTCTTGGATACTCTAGTGGTCTCCATATTATTTTTACTCTATTTGGCAATCCCACTATAGCCTTCAAATATGAAACTGAAGGAATCATTCTTTTTGTGGTTACAGTGATCATTTCACTCGGAACTGACTCTCTGCCTTCTTTTGAAAAAGTAGAAAATCTATAATAATATTTGGTTTGTGGGAGTAAATTAGTATCTACAAAATGCGAACTGTATCTATCCTTTATGGTTGCAACTCTATGAAGTTTTCCTGTTTGCTCTTTTGGATTTGATCTATATACATAATAACCTGCAACTCTTTCATCATATTTTGGACTCCACTCAAAACCAACTTCTGTTATATCTGAAAGAACCTTTAATCCTACAACCGTTGGTAAACTTGGATCTATAATGGGCTTTTTTGAAGGTACCGGAGTATTTTGACAGCCACTAAAAATTAGTATCGAAACTATCGATAACATGATTAGACGAAATAATCTCATTGATTTTATCCTTATTAAAATATTTATATATCGTATCTTTGAAATCTTCAAAAAATGGTGCTTCAATTTGCATCATTTTGCCATTTTTTGGATGTTTTAAATACAATATATATGCATGTAACATAACTCTATTTATTTTACCCTTTTGGCTCTTAAAACCATATAAACTATCGCCTAATATATGACGAGAAAGTGAATTTAAATGCACTCTTATCTGGTGAGTCCTGCCAGTATGAAGTTTTGCAGCGATTAGCTCATATTTTTCATCATTTGAGAGTGCAAGTTTCACAAATGTACTTTTTGCATATTTTCCACCCTCAACTACTGCCATTTTCAGCCTATTTTTTGGATTTCTATATATGGGTTTTTCAACTATTCCATTATTTTTTAAAGGTAAATCTATAAGTGCTAAATAATACCTTCCCATACTTTTATCTTCCAATTGTTTTGAGAGATTTATATGTGCTTCATTATTTTTGGCAACCACAAGAGCTCCACTTGTTTCTTTGTCAATTCTATGAACTATTCCATGTCTTTCTTCTCCGCTTATAGTGGAAAGTAAAATACCTTTTTTCTTAAGCCAATCTACTAGCGTTGCCTCTTTTACGCTCGGGGCTCCATGCACAGTTAAAAAAGGTGGCTTGTTTACTACAAGCAAATCATCATCTTCGTATAAAATATCAACATTGAAATCTACTTCATACTCACTTTTTTTTTCTGTTATTTCTTGAAATTCATAGGTTATTTTATCACCTGTTTGCACTTTAAAACCTGGCTTATTGATTTTTTTATCATTTATATTTATCCCAATATTTTTTATAAATTTTCCAATTTGAGATCTTGATACTTCCAACTCTTTGCTCATAATAGAATCTACTCTTCCAATATCTTTACATGTAAAGGTCATATTTTCTCTTTTTTGGTATAATTAAGTTATCATTTTACTAAGGGCATATTTGTTACAAATTGACAGAAGAATTTTAACTCATTTTGATTTTTTAATACCTATTTTAATTTTACCTGTAATAGCTATGTCTTATTATCTCATCTCAGAAGTAAATACAACACTCGCAGAAAAACAGATTATATATTTTAGCATAGGATTCATTGCATTTTTATTTTTTTCCTTATTCCCATTAAAAAATTTGAATGGCTGATTCCTTTTTTCTATTGGATAACAGTTACTCTTCTTCTTAGTGTTGATTTTTTTGGTGTATCAAGACTTGGAGCCAAAAGATGGCTGGACATTCCATTTGTGCATTTTACCATACAGCCTTCTGAAATATTTAAGCCGATGTTTATTTTAATGTTAGCATATCTGATAAAACAAAATCCGCCTGATGCAGACGGATACAGTTGGAAAGATTTTTTTAAACTTAATATATATATACTTTTACCTTTTGTCCTTATCGCAAAAGAGCCTGATCTTGGAACTGCCATGGTGCTGCTTCTTGTAGGATACGGTACTCTTTTTATAATTGGGGTAAATAAAAAAATTTGGATTACACTTTTTATAATTATTGGTATAAGTGGCCCTTTTTTATTTAATTCTTTACATGATTATCAAAAGAAAAGAATTACTGATTTTATGGCAGAAAAACCTAGTTATCATGTTAAACAGTCAATAATAGCAATTGGATCAGGCGGTCTTAGTGGAAAAGCTTCCAAAGAAGCTACTCAAACACGCTACAAATTTTTACCAATCTCAACTAGTGATTTCATATTTGCTTACTTTGTAGAAAGATTTGGTTTTTGGGGAGCACTTAGTTTGATATTTACTTATGCTCTTTTAGTTATACATTTAATAACGCTAAATTTCAAATTAAAAGATGATTATTTTGCTAGAGTTATTACAACGGGCATCAGTTTTTTGATTTTTGTGTACTCTAGTGTTAACATTGCTATGACCATAGGCCTAGCTCCTGTCGTTGGTGTTCCTTTGCCATTTTTCAGTTATGGAGGAAGTAGTTTCATAACATTTATGATTTTCTTTGGAATTTTGGAAAATACTCTTGCATTTAGGTTTGATCCTACACATAAATCTGTAAAATATAAATAATTCTTCATATTTAATCAAACTTTAATCAACAACACAGTAGAATTTCAGCCTTAAAAGTGTGGGTTCTTAGCTCAGTTGGTTAGAGCTCCCGGCTCATAACCGGGCGGTCAAGTGTTCGAGTCACTTAGAACCCACCATTTTACTTCATTTTAAACTTTTTCCAAAAATTTCATTTAAGAATTACAAGAGAGTCCTTGTGATATAATATTTTTTTACTTTAAGGAATTATTGAATGAAAATAATTATTGCCGGAGCAGGTAAAGTTGGCTATATGATAGCTAAGCATCTTATGGTTCACAATGATGTTACAATTATTGATAAAAACGAAGATGCCATAAAAAAGATAGAAGAGAATTTGGATGTTTTAGCGATTTGTGGAGATATAGAAATCCCACATACTTACTTATCTGTCGATTCAGAAATAGACCTTTTTATCGGAGTTACTGACTCTGATGAAGTTAATATGGTAGCGTCCCTCATCATAGACAAAATTACCAAAGTAGATAAAAAAATAATTAGATTAAAAAATAGTTTTTTTGCAGATGACTTAGTAAAAGAGAGGTTAGGAATCAATGATTTTGTAATTCCAGCTTTTGAAGCCGCTCAACCATTTAAATATCTTGTAGATTTTCCGATAACAAGAAATGTTAAATCATTTGATTATACAAAAGCTCTTCTGGTATCTATAAAAATTCCTAGTGATTTTGAAGCAAAAATTATATCTTCAATTACAAATCAATTAAATCGCAAAATTATCACTATTGGCATAGAAAGAGATGGTGAATTTTACATCCCAACCGAAGAGGATATGCTTAACCCTGGTGATTTAACATATTTTTACGCCTACCCAAAAGCCATCAAAGAGTTGCAAAGCAGTATTTATCAAGATGATGACACAAGAAATGAAATAAGAAATTGTGTAATATTCGGAGCTAATGATTTAGGCTTAGAAATAGCAAAAGTACTAGTTAAAAAAGATTTAAATATACAAATTGTGGATAAAGATTTGAAAAAATGCTAGAGAGCCAATCTAATCCTGCAAGATAAAGTAACAGTCATTAAAAGCACATATGATTCTGACCACATGTTAGAAAGTGACGGCATAACTCCTGATTTGTTTATTGTTGCCTCAGAAAATGACGAATACAATATCACTAAATGCATGGAGGCTAGAGATCATGGCATACATAAGGTCATAACAATAAATAACGATATAGCATATTCAAAACTTATGAGAAACCTTAATCTAGAAGTTGTACGAGGCGAGAAGATAAATGTATTCTACTCCATATTGGAAAAAATAGAATCCTCTAAAATAGTCATAAAAAGACAATTTTGCGGTGGAGAAGGAATTTTAATGCTTAGAAAAATATTTGCTACATCAGATTTAATTAATTCATCACCAAAAATATCTTCAAAGATTGAAAATATGGGCATATTTTTTATACAAAGAGAGAGAGAAATACTACCATTTAACACAATAGAAAGTTTTATGGAAAATGATTTGATTGTTGCTATTGGCAAAAATGAAAATTCAGAAATCTTGTCAAATTGGATACATCAAATTTAATGGTTAATATAAGAAGTATTTTTAAATTTACCTCTGCCGTTGGCATTATTGTATTTTTTCTTTTTCTTATTCCTCTTGGATTAGGCTACTACTACAATGAAAATATAAATTCATCGTTCTATTTCATTTTTAGTTTATTTGCACTAAATATTATCATCTTTATGGCACTAAAAAATTATAAAATGTCTTTTGGTATAAAAGAGAGTATAGTTTCAGTCAATTTTGTTTGGATTTTATTAGGCATTGGGGGAGCCATACCCTTGTATCTTCAAACTGGTATTGATTTTTCAAGTGCTTTTTTTGAAGCAATAAGTGGATTTACAACAACAGGAGCCACAGTATTTAGTGATATCGAAGATTTACCCAAAAATATACTCCTGCACAGGAGTCTTATGCACTGGATTGGAGGCATGGGAATTATAGTGCTTGGTGTCGGTCTCTTTCCTTTGATAAATCCAAGTGGCTCACTTAGTCTTTTTAAAGCCGAATCTACAGGTATATCTACTGATAAAATAACACCAAAAATAAAAGATACGGCAAATAAATTATGGGGTGTGTATCTACTTTTTACCATATTAAATATTTTATGTTTAAAACTTTTTGGCATGAACTGGTTTGACGCCATAAATCATGCTTTTGCAACTGTTTCTACGGGTGGTTTTTCTACTAAAAATACATCTATAGGATTTTGGGCAAATAATGATGGAATTATGTGGACTACGATATTTTTTATGGTAATCTCTGGCATTAACTTTTTGGCTCATATAAGATTTTTAAGTGGAAACTTAAAGGGCTATAAAATAGAAGAGGTAAAGTGGTATATCATTCTTTTAGCCGTTTTATCTCTCTTTCTTACGCTCTCAAATCTAAATAGTTTCTCAACTCTATATAAGGATTTTATGCATTCTACTTTTACGGTAGTTTCCATCATGACAACAACGGGTTTTGTTTCAATAGATTACTCTTCATGGAGTCATCTCTCAATTGCTCTTTTGTTAATAGCTATGATTATAGGTGGAAATGCCGGCTCAACCGCAGGAGGTGCAAAAGTCATAAGATATATCATTTATTTTAAAAATATATCGCTAGAGATAAGAAGATCATTAAAGCCAGATTCTATAATGTCTCTATTTATAGATGAAAAACCTATAAAAAGCAATATTATTAATTCAATTTTTGGATTTTTCTCACTCTTTATCTTGACAATATTTTTTGTGATGATATATTTATATGCCAGGGGTTATGACGAGATGACAGCAATAAGCACTGCCATGACAACTGTTGGCAATGTTGGACCAGGTTTTTCGCTTGTTGGGCCTGCTGAAAACTATACATTTTTTTCTTGGTATGACAAACTTCTACTCTCTGCGGCTATGATTATAGGAAGATTGGAATGCTATACTGTTTTTATTCTTTTAAGTAAAACTTTTTGGAAAAAGTTTTAATTGACTCAAAATTTTAAAAATTTCCATCAAAAATTTCCTTATTTAGACATCCAAGAAACTATAGAATATTTTTCTATTTTGGATGGTTATCCCTTATCAAACAAACTTAATTTATCACTTGATTTTCAAACAATCATAAAAAAAGAAATTATAGATAAAATTCATGTACTAAAAGAGTGTTTTATATATGATGAAAATATAGAAAATCAAAAACTAATAGAAAAAATACTCACAAGATTATCTAGAGGAGATAGAAAAAATTATAGTGTTTACATCAAAGAAAATCTACCTCAAGGGAAAGGAAAAGAACTATTTAGACATCTTTACCAAAGTGAAACAATCAAAAAAGAAGAAAGCAGAGAGAAACCGCTAAAAAACAACAAAAAACAACTTTTAAAAAAATCATTAAGAAGATATAAAATACAAGACAAGATCCATATAAGCAATAATTTTACAAGATTTTGGTTCACTTTTATAGCACCCTTACTAAGCAATAAGGAAGAAGTAACTTTCTCATCAATTGAGCCATATCTGGAAAAATATATTAGCTTAGAGTTTGAAAAATTATCCAACATTATCATCGTAAAAAAATATAAAGATGAAAAAATACTATCAAGTGGTAGTTATTGGGATAAAAATATAGAAATTGATCTTTTAATAGAAACCAATAAACAAAAAATTGCCGGAGAAGTAAAGTGGAGAAACAGTAAAATATGCAAAAATGTCTTAAACTCCCTACAAAACAAATGCAAAAAAGCAAATCTAAATATAGATAAATACATCCTCTTTTCAAAAAGTGGATTTTCCAAAGAACTTATACTAAACAAATCAAACAATTTTGAACTTTATGAATTGTCAGACTTTAAAATGCTATACAAATAATCAAAATAATCTAATTTTATAGCTTTATTAAATCTTATTTTTATATATTAAATTATATAATAAATAAAATATTAATATAAGGAAGCTACATGGGTGTTTCATTTCATCGTTATGATGCTGTTATAGTTGGTGCTGGTTTGGCTGGTTTGGCGGCGGCTAGAGAGTTAGAAAGTCGTGGTAAACATGTTTGTGTTTTAACAAAACTTCATCCACTCAGAAGTCATTCAGGAGCTGCACAAGGCGGGATAAATGCAGCTTTAAAAGGGGATGACAGTACTGAATCTCATATATTTGATACGATAAAAGGTAGTGATTATCTAGCAAATCAAGAAGCAGTTGAGCTTATGTGTAGTAGCGCACCGGAGACAATCAGATGGGTTGAGCATATGGGAGCAGCTTTTAGCAGAGAAGAGGATGGCACAATCGCACAAAGGCCTTTTGGCGGACAATCTTTTCCTAGAACATGCTATGCAAAAGACAGAACTGGGCTTACCCTTTTGCAAACACTTTTTGAGCAGGCTCACAGAGATGGGGTTGAGTTTTGGGATGAGTGGTATGTTGCAGATATTATATATAGCGGAAACAAAGATAAAATAGTAAGCGGTGTCGTTGCGTACAATATCAAAACAGGACAAAAAGGCATCTTTTATGCAAAAGCGGTTATGTTTGCAACCGGTGGATATGCAAGAAGTTATGCAACAAATTCTAATGCACATGCAAATACGGGAGATGGACTTTCTATTGTTGCCAGACATGGTATTCCTCTAAAAGATATGGAATTTGTGCAATTTCATCCAACAGGGCTTGCAGGTACCGGCATACTTATCAGTGAAGCTGCACGAGGCGAAGGAGGAAAACTCTTTAACTCCGAAGGCGAAAGATTTATGGAAAAGTATGCTCCTGAAAAATTAGAACTCGGACCTCGTGATTTAGTAAGTAGATCAATCACAAGAGAAATACTAGCCGGTAAAGGTGTAGGAAAAGATAAAAATGCCGTATATCTTGATTTAACACATTTGGGAAAAGAAAAAATAATGTCAAGACTACCAGAACTTAGAGATTTAGCTCTTACTTTTCTTGGACTTGATATGATAAAAGAGCCAATTTTAATATCTCCTACTGCACATTATTCCATGGGTGGAATTCCAACCGATGTTCACGGTAGAGTCAGATATGATATAGAAAATAATGTAAAAAGCTTCTACGCTGCCGGAGAATGTGCATGTGTAAGTGTACATGGAGCAAATAGACTAGGGGCCAATTCTTTGCTTGAAGCCATTTTTTATGGGCGACATGTAGGGCAAACTATCATAGATGATTTAGAGAGAGATAAATTCTTAACCCATAAAAATCCAGATATCAATGATGCAAAGAAAATGGAAGAGGAGATAGACAAACTTCTATCATCTTGCGGGAAAGAGAGAGTGCCCGTTCTTAGAAAAGAGTTACAAAACAGTATGACCGAAAATGCCGGAGTATTCAGGACAGAAGAAAAACTCTTAAAACAAAAAGAAATCATAAAAAAACTCAAAAAAAGATATAAAAATATAGGTATCGATGATAGGTCGAAAATTTTCAATACCGATTTACAAGACGCTATCGAACTTGGACATATGCTTGACTTTTCTGCGTTTATAGTAGAGGGTGCAATCCTCAGAAAAGAAAGCAGAGGTTCTCATTTCAGAGATGATTTTCCAAAAAGAGATGATGAGCACTTTTTAAATCACACCTATGGATATATGGATAAAAGAGGCGGTATAAAAGTAGATTATAAGCCAGTGACAATTGGCAAATACAAGCCAACTGCGCGAACATATTAGGAGTAGAGATGAAAATATATGATACAAAAAAAGTAAATTTTAAAGTTTTTAGATACAACAAAGATACTGACCGCATGCCTTATTATCAAAATTTTTCATTTGATGTTGCTCAAGATGAAGTTATTCTTGACATATTAAATAAAATCAAATGGGAAAGGGATGGTTCATTTAGCTATAGAAGAAGTTGTCGTCATGGAATCTGTGGCAGTTGTGCCATCAAAGTAAACAATAAACCAGTACTATCTTGCAAAGAAAGAGTTTTTGATTTAATTGAGATTTTCGGATATGAGTTAGTACTTGAACCACAAGATATGAAAAGTGCTATCAAAGATATGGTGGTTGACAAAGAGAGATTTTGGCAAAAATACAGTAGTGTAAAACCATTTTTAGTGGCAAATATTGAAGCACATCCAAAATCCAAAAACATTATAAGTCAGGAGGAGGCAGATAGGTTGGAGGAGGCAGATTATTGCATACAATGCGGGAACTGTTTTTTCGCTTGTCCGTCAGTTGATGTAAATGGAGATTACATAGGACCTGCCGCACTTTTAAAGGCTTTTAGGTTTAATGTTGATGTAAGAGATAATGCAAAAAGAGATAGACTTGACATTGTCAATCAAGAAAGTTCAGGGGTTTGGGATTGTGTTAAATGCTATGAGTGTGCCGAAGCTTGTCCAAAAGACCTTTCACCTATAGATAAGATTACAAAACTGCATAATCAAATCTTTGAAGAAAACATGGCAAAAGACAATGTAGCTACCAGGCACGCTGTCGGGTTTAAAGATTCTATTGCAAAACATGGATTTTTGGATGAAGGCGAACTTGTAAGATACTCCGAGGGAAATATAGGAGTTTTAAAACATGTACCCGAAGCCATTCATATGTTTAAAAATGGAAAATTGATAATGCCTTGGCAAATGCCAAAATCACAAAAACTTGATGAAGTTGATAAACTAATCAAGAGCTGTTCAACAGTAAAATTTAAGTAAGGAATCTTTATGGAAAATTTAAAATATGCATTTTTTGTAGGTTGTACGCCAAAACAAAGCACTCCGGAACTTATGCAGTCAACTCTTGCAATAGCTCAAGAATTTGGTATTGAATTAGTTGAACTTGTTGAAGCTACATGTTGTGGAGCTTCGCATATGCAAGATTATGATGATTTTTTATCACTGGTTTTAAATGCTAGAAATATATGTTACGCAGAAAAAAGAGGCCTGACTATCGTAACTGTTTGTAACACATGCCAATTAAACCTAGCAACTGCAAAATATAGACTCGACCATGATGAAAAACTAAAAAAGAGAGTAAATGACAAACTAAATGAAGTAGGTTTGGAGTATAAAGGAACATCCCAAATTAAACATTTTTTATATGCCTTGATTGACGATTATGGTATAGATGCTATCGCTTCAAGAGTTAAAAAACCTTTGAAAGATTTATATATTGCTCCTTTTTATGGGTGCCACAATATAAGGCCAAAAGAAGTTCATGGTGCATCAAATGGAAATGAAGATCCATACAAACCAACTTCACTAGATAGACTTATAGTTGCTCTTGGCGGTAACAGTGTAGAATATGGCCATAAAAATAAATGTTGCGGTTTTCATGTAGAACTCCAAGCTCCAAAAACAGCAAATAAAATTTCCGGTGGTGCTATGTTAGATGCCATAGAAAATCGAGCAGATACGATGGTAACACCCTGCCCTTTATGTCATCTAAGACTTGATGTTCAGCAAAAAAATATAAGTAAAGAGATGGGAGAGGATGTATCGATTCCTATTCTTCATATGCCTCAAATGGTAGGATTAGCCCTTGGAATAGATCCTGATAAATTAGGAATTAAACACAATATCACAAAATTTACCTTTGCTTAAAACCAAAAAAAGTGTATAATGTAGGCTAAAAAAGATTAGCCTACATGATTGATGAAAATCTATTAAATTCTTTAAACGCAGACGAAAAAGAGACTTTTAAAAAAGGTCTGAATGACTTAATAAACCAGACTTATATCATAGAAAAAGAGTACAAGCAACTCAATGCTTCTTACGCTTCCTTACAAAATTTTATCACTCAAATCATAGAAGTTCAACCAAATGCAATATGGGTAATTGATGAAAATGATGAGCTTTTTCTACAAAACTCTGAAGCAAAAAAAATAAGTGGGTTAAAAGAGATAATACTTAAAAATCCAAATTTAAAAGAGATAAAATACAATGATCTGTTTTTTATAGTCAAAATTATCAAACAAGCCCAAAAAACAATAATCAGCGCTACTGATATAACAGAAGAAAAAAGACAGGAAAGACTTATATCTATGGGTCAGGTGGCTGCCCATCTCTCTCACGAGATAAGAAACCCCATAGGATCAGTCTCTCTTTTAGCCTCTACTCTTTTTAAAAAAGTTGATGTCAGTGCAAAACCGATAGTTTTGGAAATCAGAAAATCCATATGGAGAGTTGAAAGAATAATCAAAGCTACGCTTCTTTTTACAAAAGGGCTACATGTAGAGAAAAATCTATTCTCTTTGGAGAATTTAACTCAAGAGATGGAACAATCTATATCTTTTTATACATATTCTAAAAATATAGATTTTATTTTTAATTTACCACAAATTGAAATAAGTGGTGATTTCGAACTCCTTACTTTAGTATTTCAAAATCTAATATTTAATGCTATCGACGCCATAGAAGAAAGCGAGCAAGAAGAAGGAAAAATAGAACTAAACTATAAAATAGATGATAAAAATCATATATTTAACATCATAGACAATGGCAAAGAGATAGAAGATAAAAACATACTTTTTGAACCATTTAAAACAACGAAAACAAAAGGCAATGGTTTAGGCTTGGCACTAGCTTTGCAAATCATAAAAGCTCACAATGGTATTATTGAGATAAAAGACAATCCTAAAAGATTCCAAATAAAAGTTAAGAAATAAGATGTTTTTAAATGGTATCCATATCTTTTTATCAGACATAAAAAATTCTACAAAAGATATGCTTCCTATTATAGCGGTAGTTGCATTTTTCCAGATTGTTGTAATTGGTAAAATGCCAGAAAACTTAATCTCTATAATCATTGGAATATGTATTATTATATTTGGTTTGGCAATTTTTATACGAGGTTTGGAAATAGGTATTTTTCCAGTTGGTGAAAATCTCGCTAATGATTTTGCAAAAAAAGGATCACTCTTTTGGTTGCTGCTTTTTGCATTTTTTATAGGTTTTTCTACAACCATTGCCGAACCTGCTCTCATCGCAATCGCTGATAAGGCTTCTATTATAAGTGGAGGGAGAATAGATTCTTTTTTTCTGCGTTTAAGTGTCGCTTTTTCTGTTGGCTTTGCCATATCTTTGGGAGTTTTTAGAATTCTATTAGGACATCCTCTACACTATTACATCATAACTGGATACATTATAGTGGTAATAACTACATTTTTTGCCCCTATTCAAATAATCGGACTTGCATATGACAGTGGTGGAGTGACAACTTCGACTGTTACCGTCCCTCTTGTAGCCGCTCTTGGAATAGGGCTCGCATCAAGTATCAAAGGTAGAAATCCAGCTATTGATGGATTTGGTCTTATAGCATTTGCTTCTTTGACACCTATGATTTTTGTACAAATTTATGGAATAATAGTTTATAATTTTTTTGATATAGAAACTACAGGTAAAATAGCTACAAAAGTTATAGCAGCAGTTACAAAAGATAGTCAATTTACTTTTTTAAAAATACTGATAGATTTTTTATATGTTGCAAAAGATATTATACCAATACTCCTGGTTATAGGCTTTTTTCAATATTTAATCATCAAAAAACCCATACCGCATCTTCCAAAAGTTAGCAGCGGGATTTTGCTAGTAACAATCGGTTTATATGCCTTTATATTGGGTTTACAATTAGGTTTATTTCCCATAGGTGAAAACATTGCCCTATCCTTAACAAATATGAAAAATGTTCAACTTATATACATATTTGGTTTTCTAATAGGATTTTCTACAACTATGGCAGAACCCGCTCTTATAGCCATTGCTTCAAAAGCCAATGAGATAAGCGAGGGCAATATAAACAGTTTAATTTTAAGAATTTCAGTAGCAATTGGCGTGGCTTTTGGCATATCGCTAGGAGCATACAGAATAGTACATGGAGATCCGATTCATTACTATATAATAGCTGGATATATTTTAGTAATTATAATAACTTATTTTGCACCAAAATATATCATTCCCATAGCATATGACAGTGGTGGAGTGACAACTTCAACTGTTACTGTTCCACTCGTAGCAGCTTTGGGTCTAGGCTTGGCAGGAAACATAGAAGGAAGAAGCCCACTTATAGATGGTTTTGGCCTAATTGCTTTTGCATCATTGTTTCCAATGATTACCGTTATGGGATATGGGATTTTAGCAACACAAATATCAAAAAGGAGAAAATAATATGCAATTTGTTGTATTGTGTGCAATAATACCAGATGCACAAGAAGAAAAAGTTATAGAAATGACAAAAAAAGCAGGGGCAGGAAGTGTTACAATAGTGCATGGTAAAAATATCGGTCTAGAAGAAAAAAAGGTATTTTTTGGTTTGACTCTAGAAGAGAATGTTTCTGTTCTTCTGTTTATTTTACCTAAAAAAATATCTACTTCTATATTTAAAGTACTTAAGAATGAATTAAAACTAGACAATAAAAATCATTCAAATGGTATTATTTTTACTTTTCCGTTAACTCATCTAGCCGGATTGGATATTGATGAAATTGAACTCTTTGAAGAAGAGGTAAAAAATGAATTATAAGGACAAAAAATGTTAGTAAAAGATATAATGAGCAAAAATATTTTAGTAATTGCCTCACCAATGGCACCAGTACGAGATGCTCTAAGACTCATGAAAAGTAAAAAAGTAAAATCTCTTATAGTAGATAAGATACGACCTAGTGATGCTTATGGATTGTTAACATATAAAAATATTCTTTATTCAATCATAGCAAATGATGGGGATGTTGATTTATTAAGAGTCTATGATATATGCACAAAACCTGCCTACCAAGTTTCCCAAGAGTTAGATTCCAAATATGCAGTCGAACTCATGGTAAAAAGTAAAGTAAAAAGACTTCTTGTCATAGACAACAATGATATAAAAGGAATTTTAACCATGACTGATATAATGGAAAATTATCTTAAAAATTTGGATTAAATATTATAATAAGTAAATTATGGGTATCATAATAAATTAAAAAAAACAAGGAGAATTTCTATGGATATGAACGAATTATTTAATATAGGTGCAAGCTTATTGAAAAATAAACTTGGACAAAATGAGGGTGTATTGGGTGAAGCGTTATCTTCCATCCTAAGAAACAAGGAAGGTGGTCTGGATCTTTCTACTATAACATCAGCTTTACAAAATGGGAATCTAGGCTCAATTGCAAGTTCATGGATAGGAAGCGGCGAAAATGCATCAATAGACGCGAATGGTGTAAAAGAGCTTTTGGGTGATGAGAAAATAAATACTTTTGCAAAAAAACTAGGAATTGACAGTGACACTGCCGCGGATGCACTAAAAGATGTTTTACCAAATATGGTAGACAAAGCAACTCCAAATGGAGATGATATGCTAGCAAATCTTGGTGGCTTAGATGGAATTATGAAAATGGCAGGAAAATTCTTTTAGTCAATTTTATATAAAAAACAAAGAAATATATTTTAATAGAGGATTCCAAGATATGAACGAGACAAATATTGTCCAGTGCGAAGAAGATGAGATAGATTTAAGAGAACTATTGCGTACTGTAACAAAGCACAAAAATTTTATAATAATATTTACATTGGTTATAACAATAATAGCTACTACTTGGGCCTTTGTTAAAACCCCAATATATGAGGTAAAATCAAATTTACAAATAGGTTTTATAGGTAAAAATCTTATAGCAAATCCTGACACACTTGTGAGAACTGCAAATTTAGTATTTGGTGTTGGAGAAAAAATACCTACAAAAAAACCTTTTATCTCAAAAGTTTCTAGCATAACTATAAATAAAAAAATAAAAAACTTTGTTGAGGTAAAAACAGAAGCAATTTCAAACAAAAAAGCATTGGCAAAGAATAAAGAGGTCGTATCTTATATCCAAAATAAATATAAAAATATTATAGATCAATATATATTAGATACTAACAATAAAATAAGAACAATCGTTATAAATATTAGCCGAGAGGAGAATTTAGAAAAAAACAATATACAGCAACAAATAGAGTTATTGAAAACTCAGAAAATTGTAAAAATAAAAGAAAGAATAAAATTTTTAAATGAAATAAAATTAAGTTCTTTAAAAAATAAAATAAAATTTTACAGTGATAAACTTGCACAATACACAAATTCAATCAAAAAAATTTATCAATATAGTAAACAAAACGACAATGCATCAATGCTGACAATATCATCTATTCAGATGGTAAATTATCAAAACCTAATACTCAATGCCCAAAATAAGATTGAAGACTTAAAAACAGAAATTGAAAAAATTAAAACTGAGACCATACCAAATCTCGAAAGAGAAAAAGAAAATATAAAAAATGTTGCTATCAGAAAATTACTATATAAGTTAAATGTTGAATTGCCAAATAAGATATCCACTCTTAATGAAAAAATAAAACAATTAAAGTATAATATATCAGATTCAAATATGCAAAACAGCACAGTAGTTGGAAGATACATAATCCATGATTATCCTGCAAAACCGAAGAAAAAGCTTATAATTGTAGTGGCTTTTATAACAGGTTTTATACTTGCTATTTTTATGGTTTTCTTTTTGGAATTTATTAAAAATATAAAAGAAGAAGAGACAGTTAACTAGTAAATCTAGGGTTAATTTTTAACCCTAGATAATGAGACCGCTGTGCAGTGGTCTCATTATCTAATTAAAATTTCATTTGGCTATATTTAATTCCTAGACTTTTTGCTACTGCTTTGTTTGTACATTTTCCCTCGTAAACATTTAAACCATTCATTAGATTTTTATCTTCTCTCAGGGCAGTTTCAAGTCCTTTGTCTGCTATGGCTAGTCCGTATTTAAGAGTATTTGATGTCAGGGCTAGTGTTGAAGTTAGTGAAACGGCTCCTGGCATATTTGCTACGCAATAGTGAACTACGCCATTTACAACATAAGTTGGTGCATCATGATATGTTGCATGTGAAGTTTCAAAACATCCGCCTTGATCAATGGCAACATCAACGATAACTGAAGCTTTTTTCATTAGCTTCAAATCATCTTTTAGGACAAGTTTTGGTGCGGCAGCTCCTGGAATAAGAACAGCTCCTATAACCAAATCAGCCTCTTTTATAGCATTTAATATATTTGTCTTGTTTGAATAAAGTGTTGTAACTTTAGAGCCAAAAATATCATCATAATACGCAAGTCTGTCTGCTGAAATATCCAAAATAGTTACATTTGCTCCTAGTCCAACTACCATCTTACATGCATTCATGCCCACTATTCCACCACCGATTATCACAACACTTCCTCTTTTTACGCCAGGGACTCCACCTAGCAAAACACCTCTTCCACCAAAAGGTTTTTCCAAGTATTTAGCTCCCTCTTGCGCTGCAAGTCTACCGGCAATCTCACTCATCGGAGTTAAGCAAGGCAAATGCCCATTGTTATCTGTGATAGTCTCATAAGCCACTGCTTTTACTTTTTTCTTCAAAAGCGCTTCTGCCTGAACTCTGTCTGCTGCAAGGTGCAAATAAGTAAAAAGAATTTGCCCTTCTCTAAAAAAGTCATATTCTTGCGGGAGTGGCTCTTTCACTTTTATAATCATATCAGATTCATCGAAGATTTTTTTCTTATCATCAATTATAACTGCACCTTTTTGCAAATATTCATCATCACTAAAACCAGCACCTAGTCCTGCTGATTTTTCTACAAATACTTTATGTCCTGCTGACACATAAGAGGCTACACAATCTGGTGTAAGCCCAACTCTATATTCGTGAACTTTTATCTCTTTGATAAGACCTATATTCATGACATTCCTTTAATTTAATTAAATAATTTAACAATATTAACTAAAATATCCTAAAAAAGCAATATTTATTTAATTTAATTAAATATTTTTTTGCTATAATGACAATTCAATTATAAGGATGTAACTGTGGATGAAAATTTCAATATAGGCAAAAAAGTTAGAAAATTGAGAGAAAACAAGAAAATGAGCACAAAAGAGCTAGCCGAAAAAGCAAATATATCAGCGGGTATGATTTCTCAACTAGAGAGAGGTTCTACGAGTGGTTCGGTTGAAACATTGCGTAAAATAGCTAAAGTTTTAGATACCACTTTGGCTTCTTTGTTTGAAAGCAAACAAGATACAAAAAAACACAGAAATTATGAAGCTCTACATGTAGTCAGAAAAAAAGATAGAAGAAAAATCTCTTTTCCTGACCCTTTATATAAGTGCGAGATGTTAACACCGGATTTGCAAGGAGATATAGAGTTTGTTTTGGTAGAGCTAGAAGCCAATAGAATCACCGGTGACAAACTGCCTCACACAAAAGGTGGCGAAGAGTGCGATTTTGTCTTAAGCGGAATTATAGAAATCCAAATAGGAAGCAAAAAATACACCCTAAAAGAAGGGGATAGCATAAGATTTAATCCAGAAATCCCCCACAAGATTGAAAACAAAAGTGACAAAAAAGCATCATATATTAGTGCGATAACACCTCCGTCATTTTAACTTAAGCCACTTTTACTAGTTTCATATCTTTTATCTTTTTATCAATTTCATCTGAAACTTTTATATAAGTCTCCAAGACTATATCTTGAAGTTTTGATGATATGATCAGTTTTAATGGTCTATTCCCAGGAGTTTCTCTGACTAATCTGTAAACATCTTCTAGGATTGTACTGTCAGTTGTAAAGTCTATAATTAGAGTTTTTGGGTCTGCTATTATCTCTATCTCATTTGTTTTTATCTCCTCTTTCTTGGCATCTTTTAGATTTAAAATCTTTAAAACTCTCTTGTTTAGTCCCCTGTCATCTCTTGAGATGGCGGCTTTGAGACAGATTGGCTCCTCTTTGTTCATACTCTGTATTTTGTCCAAATGTTTTGAAAAAAGTGTTATTTCTATATTTCCGTGAAAATCCATTAAATTTAAAATCGCAAATTTATTTCCTTTTTTACTTATTTTCTCCACTATTTCTTCTACTTTGCCTATAAAAAGAGCTGTACTTCCATCTCCAAGATTTTCTATTTCACTTGAGAGGGTATAGCTTATATCGCTTATTTCTTGCCTATACTCGTCAAGTGGATGACCCGACACATAAAAACCCATGGTATTTTTTTCAAACTCTAGTATTTTTTTCATATCAAATTCGGCAATATTGTCTATATCTACATGTAGAGCTATCAACTCCTTGTCATCACCGAACAAGGAATTTTCTGCCATTTTTTTAGCTCTTGCACACTCGCTGGCAGTCTCTACCAATTTTTCTAAATTTTCAAGCAAGGCTCGTCTTGTATATGAAAAACCATCAAAACTGCCTGATTTTATCAAAGACTCTATCACTCTTTTATTTACTTTTGAAGTATCAATTTTTGAGAGAAAATCATCCAAATCTTTAAAACCACCATCTTTTCTGGCTTCAAGTATCTTTGTGATAGCCGAATCTCCCATGCCTTTTAATGCACCTAAGCCAAAAAGGATAGTCTCAACTCCCTGTTCATCTTTGATAGCAGTAAATTCAATCATACTTTTTCTGACACTTGGAGGCGAAAGCTTTATGCCAAGTCTTTTTACTTCATCTATGTATTTTACTATTTTATCAGTATTGTCTTTTTCACTTGTCAAAAGTGCTGCCATAAATTCTTGAGGATAATAGCACTTAAGGTATGCAGTTTGAAATGTTATCATGGCATACGCAGCAGAGTGAGATTTATTAAAGCCATAACCTGCAAATTTTTCTATCAATTCAAAAAGCTCTATCGCATGCTCATATTTATAACCCTGTTTTTTTGCGCCATTTGCAAACTCTTCTTTATATTTTTTCATGATATCTATTTTCTTTTTACCCATAGCACGACGCACAACATCGGCTTTTCCAAGACTAAAACCACCTATCGTTTGTACGATTTGCATAACCTGCTCTTGATAAACAATAACACCGTAAGTTGGCTTTAGTATCGGCTCAAGCGGTTTGGTAAATTCATCATAAAAATAATCAATCTCTTTTACACCATGCTTTCTATCTATAAAATCATCAAGCATACCAGACTCCATAGGGCCTGGACGATACAGTGCCAAAACAGCAACCAAATCTTCAAAATTTGTGGGTTTTAGCCTTTCATTTAGTGACTGCATGCCGCTTGATTCTATCTGGAACAATCCGATAGTATGTCCACTTTGTATCAATTCATAAATTTCAGGATTATTTGTATCAATCGTATTAAAATCAATATCTTCTCCATATCTTCGTTTTATAAGTTTCAATGCATTGTCAATAACTGTTAAAGTTTTTAAACCCAAAAAGTCAAATTTTATCAAATCCACATCTTCAAGATAATTTAGCGAGTATTGGGTCACAAGTTGTTGATCTTCACCTGAGGGCTTATATAGTGGAGTTTTATGCCAAAGTTCTTCATCACTGATAACAACTCCGGCGGCATGCATACCTGAGTTTCGATTTAGTCCTTCAAGTGCGAGTGCAAATTTCCAAACTCTTGCGATTTGAGGATCTTCATCTATCCATTTTCTCAGTTTTTCTTCTTTTTGATAAGCTCCGTCAACTTTTTTTCCATTTTTCATTTTACCGTTTAGCGTAATACCTAACTCATCCGGTATAAGCTTTGCCATTTTGTCAGCCTTGGCATATTCTACGCCCAAAACTCTAGCAACATCTCTTATGACTCCTTTTGCCAAAAGTTTTCCAAAAGTGATGACTTGTGCCACATTGTATCTTCCGTACTTTTGCACCACATAGTCTATAATCTCCCCTCTTCTGCTTTGACAAAAGTCGATATCGATATCTGGCATACTTACTCGCTCAGGATTCAAAAATCTCTCAAAAAGCAAATTATATTTCATCGGGTCGATATCAGTGATGAAAAGCGAAAATGCAACCAAACTTCCGGCAGCACTTCCTCGTCCGGGACCAACTGGTACACCTCTTTTTTTGGCTTCTCGTATAAAATCCCAAACGATAAGCATATATCCCGGAAATTTCATACCACAAATGATATCCATCTCTCGTTCGAGCCTTTGTTTATACTCTACATGTAGGCCTTTATCAACAAGCTCTAATCGTTTTTTTAATCCAACTTCACACTGATATCTAAAATAATCATCATCATTGTCATAATCCAATCCTTCAGCCTTGGCGTATTCTTGTGTAAATTTAAATTTTGGAGGCGTAGGATCGCCTAATTTTATCTCAAGATTGCATTTTTCAACTATCTCCTGAGTATTTTCTATGGCTTCGGGAATATCAGCATAAAGTTCGGTTATCTCTTGCGGAGATTTAAGATAAAATTCATGCACAGAGTGACGCAAGCGATTTGGATCATCAAACTCTTTATTCATGGCTATACACATAAAAGCTTCATGAGCCTCTGCATTGTCAGGTTTTAGGTAGTGAGTGTCATTTGTAGCGATTATCTTAATACCTGTCTCTTTTGCAATTTTTATGGTAGAGTTATCTATGAAAAGTTGGTCACCTATGCCATGTCTCATTAATTCAAGATAAAAATCATCACCAAATATATCTTTATACTCAAGAGCCACCTCTTTTGCTCTCTCGTAGCCTTTTGCACCAAATTGAATATTTCTTTTATTTTGAGTATTAAGATGCCAATTTACTTCACCCTGTAAGCAAGCAGATGAACAGATAAGTCCTTCGCTATGTTCTCTTAATATTTTTTTATTTATACGAGGATAGTAGTAAAAACCATGTATAAAACTCTGAGATGAGAGATACATAAGATTTTTGTACCCTATCTCATTTTTAGCCAAAAGACAAAGGTGAAATCTTTGCTTTGTGGTTTTATCACCGATATCATCCTGATTATGAATATATGCTTCCATTCCGATTATCGGCTTTATACCGACTGAACGCATGGTTTTATAAAAATCAATAGCCCCAAACATATTGCCGTGGTCTGTGATAGCCACTGACTTAACACCTTGTGCTTTCAGCTCATCTGCTAATTTTCCAATCTTATTTGCACCATCTAAAAGCGAATATTCCGTGTGTAAATGTAAGTGTGTAAATTCCATAATTATCTTTTTTTATTTGATTTTACAAAAATTGTGCTTAAAAAATAGAGTCGTATATATCTTTTGCAAAGCTTGTATGAAGTGGTTTTGCTTCTATGATTTTAAAGTCCCTACTTCCATCTTCTTCTCTGTTTGCTCGCAGATAAATAGCATTTTTGCAATCATCTTGATAGAAGAAATTTACTAATTCAAACATATGAGTTACAAAAATGACTTTTATATTTTTTTCTATAAGTGCTTTTATGATTTGCGAAGCTATTTGCGAACCTTCCATCTCGTTTGTGGATGCAAAAGATTCATTAAATATAACAAGTGAATTTGGTGAAATACTGTCAATGATATCATTCATTCTTGCTAGTTCTTCATCAAATTTACCGCTTTTCATACTTCTATCCTCTTCTTTTTTGAAGTGTGTAAAAATGCCACTGCATATATTTGTCTCAAAAGAGTGTGCCGGAGTAAACATACCGCATTGACACATCAACTGTGCCAAGCCTATACTTCTTAAAAAAGTTGTTTTACCTCCTTGATTTGCTCCTGTTATAAAAAATAGTGTTTTGCCATTTGCTTTTACATTATTTCTTGTGATATTTTTTTCCATAATCAGAGCTAAAGAGATATCATATAAATCTTTTGCAAAGTAAACCCTCTTGTCCATAGGGTATATTTTAGGAAAAACAGTAGGAGCTTCTATCTCTCTTAGTTTTTCTTCCAAATTTAGACATCCCATATAAAATGCTAACTCTTTTCTTAGAGATACAAAAAAATTATCTATATGTTCTGCTGTTTTGCTAAGAGAAATTGCTACTTCATTTAAACCGGCATCTCTAAGATTTCTAAGGACTTTTGCTCCGGCATCATCTCTAGGATGCAAG
>JAJRPV010000012.1 GCA_024280575.1 Campylobacterales bacterium | reverse complement strand
CGAAGTAACTTCTCCGCGGGGTTTTTTGGATCTTTTGGGAGCTTATCAAAAAGGTGATTTAGAACTTGATAAGAATGCTAAAGATATCTTTGAGAGTTGTTTTTTATGCACAAATTGTGTGGATATTTGTCCAAATGATTTGCCTGTGGACATGGTGATAGAGCAAGTAAGAAATGATATACGCAAAAAATATGGCCTAGCTTGGTATAAAAGATTGGCGTTTTTTTTACTTAGAAATCGTAAGATAATGGACATAGTTGCAAAATTTGGATTTGTTTTTCAAACTTGTGCATTTAAAAAAGATGATAAGAGAAAATCTATGTTTTTGCGTAATTTTCCACTTATAAAATATGATAGACTCTTCCCAAGTTTAGCAAAGAAGAGTTTTTTAAATTCTTATCCAGATGTGATAAAAAACGGCGGAAAGGGGAAAGTCGGTATTTTTATAGGATGTTTGGGAAACTACATGTACACAGATATCGGCAAGTCTTTATTGGAGATTTTAAAAGTCTTAGAAATAGATGCATACCTCATAAAACAGCAAAAATGCTGTGGCGCACCGTCGTATTTTACGGGTGATTTTGATAGTGTCGATAGTTTAGCAAAATTTAATATAGAGTATATTGAGAGCTTTCAAGATGAATTAGATGCCATCATCATACCTGAAGCTACATGTAGCGCTATGATAAAAGAAGATTATGCACATTTTTTCCATGACCAGCCCAAGTGGAAAGCAAGGGCTTTGGCGATAAAACCAAAAATTCACATGGCGACGGAATATTTAGAAAAAAATACAAAATTAAAAGAGATACTAAAAAGTAAGAAAAAACTAGATGTGCTTGTTACCTATCATGATCCATGCCATGCAAGAAAAATGCAAGGTATTTACAAAGAACCACGAGATTTGATAAGTCAAAATTATATGCTTAAAGAGATGAGCGATCCAAATAGATGTTGTGGCTTTGGTGGAGTTACAATTCAAATAGAAAAATATGATTTAGATGTGAGTGCAGGACTTCCAAAAGCTGCGATGATAAAAGAGACAAAAGCTGACATAGTAAGTGCAGAGTGCAGTGCATGTCGTATGCAGATAGGAAATTCTATGCATCTAAGCGGTGTTAAAGCAGTATTTAAAAATCCTATTGAGCTAATAGCAGAAGCACTTAAAAAATAATCATTTATACTTAAATGTTATAATTATACAAAAATAAACGAAAGAGTTACATGAACAGTTGGCAACATATTTACGAGCATTTTAACCCAATAGCTTTTAGTATTGGAGGTATTGGCGTCCATTGGTATGGTATTATGTATGTCTTGGCACTGATTAGTGCGCTTTTTATGGCAAAATTTTTTGCTAAAAAATATGATTTTGGGATCAGTGCTAAAGGTTTGGATGACTATTTTGTTTGGGTTGAGATCGGTGTAATTTTAGGTGCTAGGCTTGGCTTTATATTTTTCTATGATCTACATGTTGCGTATTATCTGACTCATCCTTGGCAGATTTTCAATCCGTTTATGGATGGAAAATTCGTGGGAATAAGCGGCATGAGTTATCATGGAGCATTAGTCGGATTTTTGATTAGTACCTGGCTGTATGGAAAAAGACACAAGGTAAATATCTTTAAATTATTGGATTTAGTAGCTCTCAGTGTTCCTTTGGGATATGTTTTTGGAAGAATTGGTAATTTTTTCAATAAAGGTTTGATAGGCAGAGAAACCGATGTTCCGTGGGGAATTTATGTTGATGGTGTACTTAGACACCCTTCTCAACTTTATGAAGCATTTTTAGAGGGTGTTGTTGTCTTTGTGATACTCTACATGTACAGACCGAAAAAAAGGTTTGATGGAGAGCTTATTGCACTGTATGGTTTGTTATATTCGATTGCGAGATTTGTAGCTGAATTTTTTAGAAAGCCCGATATTCAGCTAGGTTTTGTGTTTGATGGATGGATGAGTATGGGTCAGGTTTTATCAATTGCTATGGCTATTATCTCAATCCTATTATATATTTATCTACTGAAAAGAAAAAAGAGATAAATTTTATCCTCTTTTTATATTAAAATATTCTTTATTTTTTAACTTAATAAAACTTTTAATTAATCAATTATGTAAGTAAAATACATAATTTCACTTTAATAATAAAAGGTGTAATATTATAAAAAATCATATAAAAGGATTAAGCGTGAGTAACCTTATCGAAGGCTTTTTGGGTAAGTCAGTAGAGGGAAAAAAGAGCAGAATGCCGGCCAAGCTTGACTATTGGCAAAGTGCAACCGGTTTGTTTCTAGCTCTTTTTATGTGGGGACATATGTTCTTTGTTTCATCCATTTTAGTTAGTAAAGACTTTATGTACAGTGTAACTAAAATGTTTGAAGGTATTTCTTTTATCAAAGGCGGGAATCCATTTTTAGTTTCGATTGCAGTTGCAATAGTTATAACTATTATTGTGATACATGCTGGTCTTGGTATGAGAAAATTTCCATCAAATTTTAGACAGTATCAAGCTTTTAGAACTCATATGAGTATGATAAAGCATGAGGATACAACTCTTTGGTTTATACAGGCGTTTACTGGGTTTGCTATGTTCTTTTTAGCTTCAGCTCATCTATTTATAATGCTAACAAAACCAGAAACTATCGGACCATTTGGTTCAGCAGATAGAATGATTAGTGGCTGGATGTGGCCTATATATCTTCTACTTCTTTTAGCAGTTGAGTTTCATGGAAGTATTGGTTTATATAGACTATGTGTTAAATGGGGATGGTTTGAAGGAGATAATGCAAAAGAGACTAGAGTAAAACTAAAAAAAGTAAAATGGGCTATTACTATTTTCTTTTTGGTTCTAGGTCTTGCTACACTAGCTGCTTATATGAAAATAGGGTTAGAGCATAGAGATCAAGCAGGGCAGAGATATGAGCCAACTGCTATGGTAAAACATATGAATAATTTAAGTAAAGTAGAGAATACAGAAATTTCATTGAATTTTTCTGGAATTCACTTCCAGAAAAAGGGGGCATAAAATGAATGTAGTATATTGTGATGCACTAGTAATAGGCGGGGGATTGGCAGGCTTAAGAGCCGCAGTTGAGGCAAGAAGTAAAGATTTAAGTACGATTGTGTTGAGTCTTATCCCAGTAAAAAGATCGCACTCTGCAGCTGCACAAGGTGGTATGCAGGCAAGCCTTGGTAACTCGAAGATGTCTAGGGGAGACAATGAAGATGTTCACTTTTCTGACACAGTAAAAGGAAGTGACTGGGGATGTGATCAGAAAGTGGCTCGTATGTTTGTAACAACTGCTCCAAAAGCCATAAGACAATTGGCAGGTTGGGGTGTTCCTTGGACTAGAATTAAAAGAGGTCCAAGAGAAGTTGTTATGAATGCGAAGAGAACTACTATTATTGAAGATGATGAGACACATGGTTATATACAATCTCGTGACTTTGGTGGAACTAAAAAATGGAGAACCTGCTTTACATCAGATGCAACAGGACATACGATGTTGTATGCCGTAGCAAATGAAGCACTAAAAAGAGATATAGATATAAGAGACAGAAAAGAAGCAATCTCTTTAATAGTAGAAAATGAGCAGTGCTATGGAGCAATAGTTAGAGATTTAGTTACCGGCGAGCTAGAAGCTTATGTTTCAAAAGGCACACTTATAGCAACCGGTGGATATGGCAGAATTTATAAACAAACTACAAATGCCGTTGTTTGTACTGGAACAGGCGCTGCGATTGTGTTAGAAACTGGAGTTGGAAAACTTGGAAACATGGAAGCTGTTCAGTTTCATCCAACACCGATTGTGCCTTCGGGTATTTTGTTGACTGAAGGTTGTAGAGGCGATGGGGGAATTTTAAGAGATGTTGATGGGCATAGGTTTATGCCAGATTATGAGCCTGAGAAAAAAGAGCTTGCAAGTCGTGATGTTGTAAGTCGTCGTATGATGGAACATATCAGAAAAGGCAAAGGTGTTCACTCTCCTTATGGAGATCATCTATGGCTAGATATCTCTATCTTAGGTCGTGAGCATATTGAGAGAAACTTAAGAGATGTTCAAGAGATATGTATGACATTTAATGGTATTGACCCAGCTGATGAAGGTCCAAAAGGTTGGGCTCCGGTTCTTCCGATGCAGCATTATTCAATGGGTGGTATAAGGACAAAACCAACAGGAGAATCTCCTACTTTAAAAGGACTTTTTTCTTGTGGTGAAGCAGCTTGTTGGGATTTACACGGTTTTAACAGACTTGGTGGAAATTCTGTAAGTGAAACTGTAGTATCTGGCATGATTGTGGGTGATTATTTTGCAGATTATTGTATTAATACAGAGATTGATATAAATACTAAAACCATAGAAAATGAATTAGAAAAAGAGACAAACTATATCAAGTCATTGTTGGAAAATGATGGAAAAAATAATATTTTTGAGATCAAAGAGGCTATGAGAGATATAATGTGGGATAAAGTTGCTATTTTTCGTGATGGTGAAAATCTTGCCAAGGCTGTTGATGAGCTTGAAGACTTATATAAAAAATCTTTAGATGTCTCAGTTGAATCAAAAACAATAGCTGGAAACCCTGAACTAGAAGAAGCTTATCGTGTACCTAAAATGTTAAAACTAGCTCTTTGTGTTGCACTTGGTGCAAGAGAGAGAACAGAAAGCAGAGGCGCTCACTATAGAGAAGATTTTCTTAAAAGAGATGATAAAAATTGGCTCAAAAGAACTTTGACTAGTTGGAAAGAGGGTGATACTCTACCAACTGTTGAGTATGAAGACTTAGATATTATGGGGATGGAAATGCCACCTGCATTTAGAGGTTATGGTGTCAAAGGCATGATTATCGAAAATGAACTAAGTACAAAAAGACAGGAAGAGGTTGACAAGATAAAAGAAGAGATGGAAGCAGCTGGAAAAGACAGGTATGAAATCCAAACAGCTTTGATGGACTTCAAACTACAACCTTACTACAAAGCAAAAAATGAAAGATTTGGAGATTAAGATGGGACGAATGATAACTATAAAAGCACTAAAATACAATCCAAACTCAAAGGTTTCTAAAGCACATTTTGCTAAATATGAACTTGAAGAAACTGATGGTATGACTCTGTTTGTAGCTCTTACTAAAATAAGAGAAGAATTAGATCATGACCTTTCTTTTGATTTTGTTTGTCGTGCGGGTATTTGTGGAAGCTGTGGTATGATGGTAAATGGTACTCCGAAATTGGCTTGTCGTACTTTAACAAAAGATTATGAAGATGGTGTAATTCAACTTATGCCAATGCCGGCGTTTAAACTCATAAAAGACCTTTCGGTAAATACAGGAGAGTGGATGGACGGTATGAGCAAAAGAGTTGAAAGTTGGATTCATTCAAATGAAGAGCCTGATTATTCAAAACTTGAGCGACCAATTGAACCTGATGTTGCTGATGCTGTATTTGAGATAGACAGATGCGTTGAGTGTGGTATTTGTGTGGCAGCATGTGGTACAAAACTTATGAGACCAGATTTTGTCGGTGCTGTTGGACTTAATCGTGTTGCTAGGTTTGAAGCAGATCCACATGATCAAAGAAGCGATGAAGATTTTTATGAGTTGGTTGGCGATGATAATGGTGTGTTTGGCTGCATGAGCTTATTGGCTTGTGAAGACAATTGTCCGAAACACTTACCTCTTCAAAGCAAAATTGCTTATATGCGTAGAAAGCTCGTAGCCCTTCGTTAAAAAACTTCGGGGAATAAAAAATATTGTTCCCCGAAATTTCCTTTTTCTTGATATAATATCAAATCTTCTCACTAGGTGAAATATGTGCATATACTAAATGATTTTTTTCTTTTAAATTGGAATGAAAACAGTGAATTGATAAATAAACTACCAGATATATATCATCAAAATATATTTGTAACATTTGATAACAATTTTGAAGATTTTTGTGATAGTTGTTCAATCCTTTTAATAGTAAACAGTAAAAATTTTGAAAAAATAATAAACACAAAAGAATTTAAATTAATTTTTAATGGAATTTTTAAAGATTCCATTATCGATAAATGTTTAATCTTACAACTTCAAAAGAGAGTTTTAGAATTTATCATTGATTTAGGAAACTCAAAACTAAATAAAATTTTGAAAAATAATTTTGAAGTATTGAGAAAAGAAGGAATCATTACATATTATATAAGCAGAAGACTTATAGGGTTTTTTGGACTTATAGAGGTAAAAAAGGATAGAAAGCTAGAAATAAAATTGAAAAAAGCCAAAGGTGATGATAATTTTTATAAAAATTCCATAAATCTTCTTCAAATTAGTATTGAAAATCTAAAACAATGTATAGAAGTTGATGCTTTTAAACAAAAACTTATGCAATTAAAGGAAAAATTAGAAGACCAAAGATTTTCTATAGGAGTAACGGGAGTTATAAATGCAGGAAAATCAACGATGCTTAATGCACTCCTTAGAGAGCAACTTTTGGGCACATCAGTAGTGCCAGAAACTGCAAATTTAACAATTTTAAAATATTCAAAAGAAAGATTTGCAAAAGTAAACTTTTGGAACAAAGAAGAGTTTGCAAAGATTGAAAAAAGTGCAAGTGAAAATAAAAGCATAAAAAAATTTATTGATGAAACAAAAGATTATTTTGGGGTAAATCTTGGTGAGTATATAAAAGAAAAAAGTAGAATTGACAGGGTTAAAATTGAGGAATTATCTCTTTTTACTTCGGTAAAAGAATCTAACAAAAAATGCAATTTAGTAAAAAGTGTAGAATTGTATAGCGATTTAAAGTTTCTTCAAGATGGTGTAGAAATTGTTGATACCCCCGGACTTGATGACCCTATAATACAAAGAGAAGAGATTACTGTAAAGTATGTGAGTCAATGCGACTTGATGATTCATTTGATGAATGTAAACCAATCTGCTACTAAAAAAGATATTGATTTTATAATTGACTCTATTATTTATCAAAATATCGCAAAACTTCTTATCGTGATAACTAGAATTGATACTGTTAGCAAAGATGAGCTTAGTGAAGTCATAAACTATACAAAACAAAGCATAGAAACACGATTAAAAGAGCAAAATAAATCCCATAAATTAAAATCCATCATCCAAAAACTGGATTTTATACCAATTTCAGGAAAGGCTGCACTCTATTTGAGAGTAAACAGAGAAAAAGAAGCCCAGGAGATGGGATACGACTTTGAAAGCAGTGGGATATTGGTGCTTGAAAAATATCTTACCAATGTGCTTTTTGGAGCTAATAGTGAAAAAGCAAATCTTATAATAAAAAGCAACAACAATGAACTTATTTCAATTTTGTCTCAGCAAAAAAATATATTTGAACAAGAGACTCTGCTTTTAAATAAATCGTCAATAGAGATAAAAAAGAGTATGAACAATATAGTAAAAAAAGGCAAAACTTACTCTCTGTTTTGTCTAAGATTAAGAAGAATATTGATAAACAAGAAGAAGAATTGCGAGAGTATTTTAAAATTTTACATAAATTCTCAGATGCAAAATTGTTAAGTTTAAGAGATTTGGTAAAATCGAGAGTGATTGACGATGTATCCTATGAGATGAGAAAAAACAGAAAATATCCTAAAAAAGAGAGGATAGAATATATAATTGAAAATGGGATAAAAGATGGAATAATTGACTTAATAAGAGATTATAGGTATGAATTTCAAAAAAAGATGCGAGAGAGTTTTGAAATTATAAAAAGAGATTTTAATGATGCAAAAGAGGTTAAGGATTATCAAAATTATGACTTTGATGTGAGAGAATTCTTCCAAAAACAGTTTAAGACTTTTATGGTTTTTCAAAACAGAGAAACACTCCGGGTAAAAGTAAATGAAAATATAAAAAAATATGCAAAAAATTCAACCGAAAAGTTAGATAGTATTTTGCAAGATTTATTACAAGAGACATTAAATGAGCTCAAAAAATCTCTTGATTTGAAGTTGGAAGATATAAATGAAGGATTGTTGTGTAATTTTATACAAATTAGTAAAAAAAGAGTTAAAGAGCAAGAATCAGATATAAACCTGCAAGATAATCTAATGCAAACAACTATAAAAAATATAAGAAATTCCGCCTTAAATAAAGAGCAGAGATTGAAAGATATTGAAAGCAAACTGAAAGCTTTGGCGATTATAGATAAAGAGTTAAATTTTTTGTCAAAGGAGAGTGAATGAGTATGCTTGAAGAATTTATCTCTTCGTATAAAAAAACATATCTTAGTGTTGCGCCCAAATTTGATAAAACACTTTTGGGCTTATTGGATAAAGCAAGGCATATATTACTTGATGACAGACTCTCTCCTTCTATTCCACTTACGCAAGAATTGGATAAGCTTAGAATTAGAGTAAAAGAACCTATGAAAGTTGCAATCACGGGACAGTTTTCTAGTGGAAAATCTACTTTCTTAAATGCGCTGTTGGCTAAAAATATTTTACCAACAGGCATAACTCCAGTCACATCAAAAGTAAATTATATAAGATACGGGGATGAGCTTAAAATCAGAGTAAAGTATAATGATGGCAGAGATGAATATCATGATGTAGAAAGTATAAATAAATTTATTGACCAGAGAAAAAGTGTGGAAAGTATAGATTATTTGACACTGTATTCTCCGCTAAATATGTTAAAAGATATAGTTTTTGTAGATACACCCGGACTCAACTCGAGCTCTCAGGCAGATACTGCAACCACAATAAAAGTTTTAAATGAAGTAGATGGAATTATTTGGCTTACACTGATAGATAATGCAGGGAAAATGAGCGAAACAAAAGTGCTAGAAAAATATTTATCCCAATACAAAAATAAATCCTTGTGTGTATTGAATCAAAAAGATAAATTTAGTAAAGAAGAGGTGGAAACAAGCGTCTCTTATGTAAAAAAAACTTTTGGAAAATATTTTAGTGAGGTGGTTACGATATCGGCAAAACAGGCATTGAAATCAAGAAGTAGCGACAAGATGGTGTTGATGGATGAAACATTAGACGATTTTATAACAGCTTTACATGTAGAGTTAAAAAAAGATATACAAGCAGATAATACAAAGAAAATAAAAGAGAAATATCAAGAATATAAAAAAAAGATAGAAGAGATTATAAATAGTGACTTAAGTATGAATCTTGAATTATCAAAAAATTCAAATATAGCAAAAGTTATAGATTTTATAAAGCAAGAAATACAACCAAAGGCCATAGAATCCAAAGAGTATGCCATAAAAAAAGACCTAGGTGCAATTTGTAAAAAAATGATATCCCAATATGAACTCTTTTTGAAAATTTTTGATGAATTAAGAGAAGAAATAGAAACATTTGATAAATCATCTCAAAAAGAGTTTGCCAATGCAAAAATTGAATTTTCAAAAGACTTGAAAGAGGCGTATTTGGATATAAGGCAGATTATAGATGTTATTGCTACCGAAGTTTACAATCAAGTTAAAATTGCAAACAGAACAAGATATGCAAAAGATAAGAAAAGATTCTTAAGAGGCACTGAAAAATTTGTAAAAATCAGCTATGAAGCCCCATATATAAATGCGGATGAAGCATATAAAAAACTTTTTTATGAAGAAAATCTTGTGGGTAAGATGTTTAAAAAATACTCTAAGAAACTAAGTAATATCGAAAATCTTGTAAATCAAAAAAATATAGAAATTTATAAAAAATTTGAAGAAAATATTTATAGATGGCAAAGCCCATATAGTATTATAAGGAAAAAAGATAAAATTTACTCAGATATAGAGTTTGCTAATATCAGAAAATTTGCAGCACGAGTTTATGAGCATATTTTAAAACCATATAATGATGAGATGTTAAAATCAAGAGCACATGTAAGCTCGGGCTTTGAACATATCTCAAGTGCCATAGAGTTTAATTACCAAAATGCTACAGGAATCTGCATATCTTTTTTAAATGAAAAGATGGATGAATTTGCAAAATTATATGAGCAAAATCCAACAAGATTTTCACTGTATTATCCAGCTCTTGAGGATATAAAGGCTAGACTAAACGAGAATTTTTTTGTATATAAATTAGAAAATTTGATGGATAAGAGCAGAACTTTTCTAAGTTCAGATTACAACAGAATTTTGGAAACTTTTGGAGAAATAAAAAAGATAAATTGGATTTCATAACTAAAACAAAACATAGGCACGAAAAGATAATAGAGCTTTTAAAAAAATGCCAAAAAGAGTTGTAAGTACCTACTTAAAGGCTAGATATCCATCCCTTTCTCTTTTATCGTTTTAAACATAGTCATTAGCGATATAAAAAGAGTTGTTATAGCAGGTCCAAGTATCATTCCCCAAAAACCAAATGTAGTCAGTCCCGCAAATATAGCGAAAAATATAAGCATCTCATTTGTGTTTGCTTTTACGGTTGATAATTTATTGTTGATAAATCTTATTATTAGTGGTTTTATAAAAGTGTCCGCAACTATTGAAATGACTATGATAGAGTATAGAGCTATCGTTATCCCTTCTATATAATTGCCGTTTGCAAAAGAGTACAGACTCAATGGAACCCACATCAAAGCTCCTACTATGATAGGAATCAAAGATGCAAAACCATAAAATATACCAAAAAGAAGACCATTGTAGCCAAAGATTACACTGATTAGAGCAAACAAAGCTCCTTCAAATATAGCAGTTGCCAAGATAGAATAAAAAACAACATTCATAACATTTGAAACTTCACCAAATATTATATCCATATCACTATCTTTCATCGGGAGCAAAGTTCTAAAATAAACGCCTAATTCTCTGGCATTTAGTGTTACAAAAAAGAAAAAGATAAGTATTAAAAGCATATCTTTTAAGAAATTGGCACTATTTTTCCCAATCGCCCCAAGATAAGAAAGAGCCGTTTTGGTTACTGTCGATAAATCAAGATTTTTTATAAAATCATCTAAATAACCTTGAAAAAATGAAAGAGCATCAGGAAGTTTTGGGTTGATATCTTTTATATAATTTATCGTTTTATCTACTAAAGACATATCAAAATTATTTATAACTTCACCAGTGCTTGTAATTATATATATAATAGGGGCAAAAAACAGAATAAAAAGAAGCAAGGTGGTTAATGTTGCAGCTAAAGTTTTGTTCTTTAAATGTTTTCTGATATATATGTTTATATTATATGTAGCAACAGACAATAAAATTGCAACAGTGATAACGACTAAAAATGGTTCATAAAGTTTAATTACCCAATAAAGTACCACCAAAAAAA
This sequence comes from Campylobacterales bacterium, assembly GCA_024280575.1. Taxonomy (GTDB): domain Bacteria; phylum Campylobacterota; class Campylobacteria; order Campylobacterales; family Sulfurospirillaceae; genus JAADIZ01. Next base: position 16,634 of record JAJRPV010000012.1, on the reverse strand, counting down.
ATGCTATCAAAAAACTTCTTTGCATATTCATATATTTTCTCCGTTATCAAATAATCCGCCAATTTCGATAGGCGTTAGCTTAAAAAGCTCATAACATTTTCTTGTTGCTATTCTTCCGCGAGCTGTTCTTTGTATGTATCCATTTGCTAGCAAATATGGCTCAATAACATCTTCTATTGTGCCTTCATCTTCACTTAGAGCTGCTGCTATTGTATTAAGGCCCAATGCCCTGCCTTTGGAGTCTAAGAGAAGTTCTAAATATTTAATATCCAATTCATCAAACCCGAGGTCATTGACGCCTAGCTCTTCAAGTGCAAAATCACATCTATCTTTAGTGATTTCGTCTTCATCCTTAACATCGGCAAAATCTCTTACTCTTTTAAGTAATCTTAGGGCAATTCTTGGAGTTCCTCTTGATCTTCTTGCTATTTCCACAGCTCCATCATCTAAACAAATTTTCTTTAATTTATGAGAAGCTTTTATAATAATTTGTGCAAGATCTTTTTTGTCATAAAATTGTAATCTAAAATGCATACCAAATCTATCTCTTAGAGGGGAGCTTATCATCCCAGCTCTTGTAGTTGCTCCTATGAGTGTAAATCTAGGTAAGTCAATCTTGATTGTTTGCGCAGCAGGTCCGCTTCCTATGATAATGTCCAATCTAAAATCTTCCATAGCTGGATAAAGTATCTCTTCAATGGCAGGTGAAAGCCTATGTATTTCGTCTATAAAAAGTATATCACCTTCTTCAAGATTAGTTAGAATCGCAGCTAAATCTCCACTTTTTTCTATCATGGGAGCCGCAGTCATTTTTATATTTGCATTCATTTCATTTGAAATTATGTATGCAAGTGTGGTTTTGCCAAGTCCGGGAGGCCCAAAAAATAGAGCATGATCCAAGCATTCTTCTCTTTTTCTAGAAGCTTCTATAAATACTTTCAGGTTTCTTTTTATTTTGTCTTGACCGATATAATCATCCCAAGTAGTTGGTCGCAGAGATGTCTCGTATTCATTTTCAAATGAAATTTTGTCTATCTCTACTATCCTATCCATATTTTCTCCATTTTAGTATGTATGCTCTGTAGTCGGAAATGCTCTTGTTCTTACTTCATCAGTATATTTTTCAATAGCATTTTCTATGAGTTCAGCCCCATTTAAGTATTTTTTGACAAATTTTGGTTTAAATTCATTAAAAAATCCAAAAGCATCACTCCATACAAGAACTTGACCATCAGTATCTACACCTGAAACTATGCCGATAGTAGGGATACTTACGCTTTTTGAAATCTCTTTTGCGACATCAGCTTTTACGCCTTCTATAACCATGCAAAATGCGCCTGCTTCTTCAACTGCTTTTGCATCAAGTAAAAGTTGCTTAATATTTTCTTTGTTTTTGCCTTTTATTTTATAGCCGCCTTCGCTTCTAACGCATTGTGGCATCAGACCGATATGCCCCATAACAGCTATTGAATTTTCAGTTAATCTCCTTATGATATGAGCTCTTTCAACTCCACCTTCTATTTTTACAGCATGTGCTTCGGTTTCTTGATATACTCTTGAAGCATTTTCAAGTGCCATTTTTTCATCAGTATATGAGCCAAAAGGCATGTCGCATACTATCATGGTTTCTTTAGCTCCTGCACAAACAGCTTTTGTATGATAAATCATGATGTCTAGTGTAGCTGAAAGTGTATCAGGTTTTGCATTAAAACTCATATTTAAACTATCACCAACAAGTATGATATCAACTTTTTTATCAAATAATGAAGCAAATAGAGCGTCATAAGCAGTAATCATAACAAGAGGTGTTTTTGATTTACTGTTTTTTATAGAAGTTATTGTTTGCATAAAAATATTGCCTTCAGGTTTTTAATAATTTTATCAAAAAAATGGTACAATTGTACTTAAGAGAATTATAAAGAGGTTATTATGGGTTTGTATGCACAATTGGAGATAGATTTTGATTTGGATATTGTTGAAGATTTCATTAATCACTATTCGATTATGTGTGAAAATTTAGAACCCTTGATAATAAATCTAAAGAAAGAGGATGCTTTTGAACCAAATATCGGGGAACTATTTAGAATATTTCATAACTTAAAATCTGCTGGCGGTTTTTTAAAGTTAGATCCTATAGTGAAACTAGCTACATTAAGTGAAGATGTTTGCGAAGAAGCAAGAGTTTTAAATGGTCCGGCGAGTGAGGATTTTATAGATTGGCTTTTGCTTATAAGCGACCAATTTGATGCGTATAGACTTGATATTGAAAATGACGCGGAGTATTTTAGTATGCTAAATCCACTAATTATTAAAGTACCTCTAGATTTAGAAAAAGACAGTTAAATGAGACAATACAGAGCGCTAGCTCGTGCTTTAGTCGCGAGGAATTTTGCTTGGGCTTTGCTCAAACAAAAGGGGACAATTAAATTAGTGAAATTACAGAGCGCTAGCTCGTGCTTTAGTCGCGAGGAATTTTGCTTGGGCTTTGCTCAAACAAAAGGGGACAATTAGTGAAATTACAGAGCGCTAGCTCGTGCTTTAGTCGCGAGGAATTTTGCTTGGGCTTTGCTCAAACAAAAGGGGACAATTAAATGAAAAAATTAGTAGCATACATCACTGCAGGTTATCCCGATAAAAATTTTAGTATAGATTTAGCTTTGGCTTTAAAAGAGGCTGGAGTTGATATTTTGGAGCTTGGCATCGCTTTTTCTGATCCCGTGGCAGATGGTCCGATTATAGAAGAGGCAAATTTAAGATCTCTTAAAAATGGTTTCAAAATGCAAAATATTTTTGATATATCAAATGAAATTTCAGATAAAATTGATACTTATTGGATGGGATATTTTAACTCTTTTTATCACAAAGGGATTGAAAGCATAAGTGAAATTGCTAAAAAATCCGGTGTTAAAGGTTTTATTATTCCAGACCTTCCGTACGAAGAGACTCTCATATACAATTCTGTTTTTACTAAAGAAAATCTTTCTTTGATTAGTTTTGTAGCTCCAACAGATGCTGAGGCAAGGATAAAAACAGTCGTAAAAAGCAGTAAAGGTTTTATATATCTTGTTGTATATGCAGGTATAACAGGTTCAGGTGCTAGTGAAGATTTAAGCCAAATAATAAAACAGGTAAAGAGATATAGCGAAACTCCTTTATATGTTGGTTTTGGAGTAAATGAAAAAACAGCTAAAGATAAGTCGAGGGGAGTTGATGGAGTTATTATTGGAAGTGCTTTTGTAAAAATACTTTTAGATGACACTCTAACTAGCAGTGAAAAAATCCAAAAAATATCTCACATAGCTAAAAATATAAAAGAAGCTATTAATTCTTAACCAAATGCTTTGTATTTTATAATTAATTTTGGAAGCAGTAGTAGTGCACTCATTAAAGCTGTGAACATAACAAGAACGGTTAATAATCCAAAATAAATAGTAGGTATAAAATTGGAAAATACCAAAATAGAAAAACCAAGCATAATGGTGATAGAGGTATAATACATCGCATAACCTATGCTATCGTGTGATCTTTGCATAGCCTTTATGTAGTCTCTGTCCTTTTCATACTCTTCTTTAAACCTTATTATATAGTGTATAGTGTCATCTACGCCTATTCCGATGCTTATTGAAGCTATCGTTATAGTCATGACATCTAGTGGTATTTTCGCAAACCCCATGACAGCAAATACAATGCCTACAGGAATTATGTTTGTAATTATCGCTATGAGTGAAACTTTAACGGATTTAAATAAAATTATAAACATTAGAAATAGTATAAATATTACTACTCCTAGTGTGATTATTTGTGATTTAAAAAGAGATTGAAGCATGTTATTGTATAAAACCATCAAATTTGACAGCCTATAGTCTGTGCTTTTGTCTTCTAATATTTTTGGCATATCATTTTGAATTTTATGTATAAGCTCATTTCTTCTAAGATTTGGATTAGAATCTATAATTCTCATAGAAAATCTTATTTGGTTTTTTTCTATATTGATAAATGGATTTAAGATTATATTTCTAAACTTTTCCGGTAGTTCATTATACAAGACTGCTAATTCGAAAGTATCTAAATCTTTACCGTTGTTTAGTTTTTTTGCAACTTCCAATAGTGTTCCAAATGACTCTACATTCCCCACTTCTTTTAGTGATTTCAGGTATGTTTGAACCCTTCTTATAGTGTTCATTTTGTTTGGAGAGAACCAGTATTGGTTTTTGTTTTTATTGCTTTCAAATTCATTTTCAAATTCGGCAAAACTATCATCGCTAGTTTGAACTTTCGCTTTTTTCGCTTCTTTGAAAGTAACTATCAAATCAAGTGGCGTAGTTCCTCCTAATTTTTTATCTATTACTTCCATGCCCTTGTATATCTCAGTATTTTTTTTAAAATAATTGATAAAGCTGTTTTCTATTTTTAATTTACTGGCACCATATATGGATAATATAGCCAAAAGAATTGCAATACCCAAGATAATTTTACCATGATTAATCACAAAGTCGGAACAGATTTTTGTTAAGCTAAAACTTTTATTGTGCCGTATCGGTTTTGCGCTTCTTGGAAAAAGCATCATGATGCTTGGAAAAAGTATAAATGACACAACTAAAGAGGTAGCCACTCCTATACTCATCATATATCCAAGATTTATAACAGGTTTTAAATCAGCCAATACAAGTGAGCCAAAACCGGCTATTGTGGTAATGATAGCAAAAAAAGATGGTTTTGCTTTGGAGATAACGGTTTGCAAAATTAACTCTCTTTGATTGAGACTATCATCAGAAGCCAATTCTTTGTATTTGACTATTAAGTGGAGTATTATAGAGAGTGTGATAATAAGTTGCAAGGAGACAAAATTTGATGATATTACTGTAACATCCCATCCAAAAATTCCTAAAAATCCCATCGTAAAAACAACTGATACGATAGAGACTAGTATCGGAATAACAACAAATTTAATCTCTTTAAATATAACAAAAAGAGATGTTATGAGAAGCAACAGTAAAATAGATCCAAATACAACCAAATCACTCTTTATGAAGCCTATCATATCGTCGGCTATCATATTTACACCGCCTAGAAACATTTGAGCTTTGTTTTGGTATTTACTCAAAACTTTTCTTATTTGGACTAAAGTTTTGTGATCTTTTATCCTTTTTTTATCCTTGTATTGTTTAAATTTTTTCTCTAGGGAAAAGAGCTTTAAATCATCCCCATTTTTTCTTAGCTTATCTCTTTTTTGTATAAAATTTTTATATTTAATATCATCTTTTAAATACAAAAGCAAAGCTGTTGTTTTAAAATCACTACTGACAAGATTGTTTTTATATATAGGGCTACTTAAAAATTCTTTTTTTGCCAAATTCCTATCTGTATCTTTATCTTATAGGGTAGGAATCTTGTTTAGCAACTCTTTGATAGGTCTAGGAGGACTCTCTAAAAGAGGAACATTAAGCAAGGAAACAACAGAAGAGACTTGCTTGATTTTTTCAAGCTCTTTGCTAACGAGTTTTAAATTTTCAAGTGAATTTTTTGATAAAAGTTTGTCTTTTGGTGTATAAGTTACTACTAAAAAATTTGGCATATAGTAATTTTTAGATACTTCTCTAGTAAATGCCAAATCTTTATCATTATCCAAAAGAAGGGTATCTGCAGAGGCATCAATGCTCATTTTGGTGGCAAAAAAGCCGAAAACAGCAGTGAGTATTATTATAATAAAAAGCACACTTTTTGGAAATTTTAATATGTAGTTTTTATATAGTAATTTAAACATTGAAAAAATTAAGACTGCTTATCTAGTTTTTTTAGAAGCTCATCAAAGCTGATTTTTTTCAGTTCATCAGAAAATTGAGATCTGTATGTTTGTATAATACTAACTCCTAGAACATCAACATCGTAGATGTACCATTGATTATTTTTTGCTTTATAGAATTTATAAACTATATCAAACTTTTGTTTTTTATCTCTTATGCTGCTCAAAAGGTGGATTCTGTTTTTTCTTATTTTCTCTATTCCGTCAACATTTATTTTTTGCCCATTATACATATCTAATTTACTCTTATATGAATCTTTTAGTCTGCGAGTAAATTTTTTTACAAACTCTTCTCTTTGTTTTATGTCTAAATCTTTCCAAACATTTGTGCCAAGCGAAAGTATAGACATTAGTTTGTAGTCAAAAATAGGATCAAAAAGTTTGAAAATCCTTTTGCTGATTACTTTTTTGCTTATATTGTTTTCTTTGCCGGTTTTTATTATTTTTACTACTAAATTAATATTTTTACTCATGTAGCTTTCAATTTGATTTTCCGATAATGCAAAAAGATTAGCTACTAATAGTAAGCTTAAAATTATGTATTTCATTAATTACTCCAATTACTCTGATATTTGTTCTTTTCGTCTTTGTTCATATATGTTTTTCAAAAATGGATATAAATCTATAGCATCTTTTTTTAATTTTTCATATTCCCCTACATGTAGAGAGCTATAATTTATGGCGTGACCAATTGTTACACCAAAAGATTCTGCACTGCTATCTAACAAATTATATCCCCTGTTTCCCATATAGGTCATAGGATTTATGATTCCATCAGTTACCAATCCAATACTATCACGCAAATTAGATGGTCCAAGAATAGGCCAGACTATATAGAAGCCACTTTTAACGCCGTAATATCCAAGAGTTTGTCCAAAATCTTCTTGATGCTGTTTGATATGAAAATTATCATTTGCAACATCTATGAATCCTGCTAGTCCTATAGTCGAATTTAGTAAAAATCTTTGGGTTTCAAGATATGAATTTTTAAATTTAAGCTGAAGAAGATTATTTAAAAGTCTCATAGGATACATTAAATTGTCAAAAATATTTGATACACCTTTTCTTATTGGCTTTGGAAGAACGACTTTATAAGCCTTTGCGGTTGGCTCTAAAATATTAATATAAAAAAAGTCATTAAAATTAGTCATGATCTTATTGTATCCTGATAATGGGTCTATCTCTTCTTTATTTTGCTTGTCGGATTCTTCAAATTCATTATTAAAACCAGTCATATCTATATTGTTTATTGTGTTTGCTTGTTTGTTGTATTGTGAAGTGTTTTTGATTTGCGAAGATGCTTGTACGCCAGCAAAAATCAAAAAAAATAAAAGTAAAAATCTCATGACATCATCCTTGGTAAATGGTGGAGTTGTCCGGAATCGAACCGGAGTCCAAAAATAGCCACTTTTGGCGTCTACATGTTTAAAATAGTTGTTAAAATTTAATTTTGTTTTCGCACAGCTAACAAAGCTCAAACAAAACGAACCTCATAATTTCATCCCAAGATGAGGTAATCTTGAGATATATCTATCTAGCTATTATACTTCCAAAATCCTCTTAGATAGAATCAAAGGAGGAAGCAGTCCAAAGGCGATTAAGCCGTAAGTTAAACTCTACGCTACTGCGAGAGCTGGACGATAGTTACTGTTATTAGCAGTTATGTTTTTGAGAGTTTGTTAACGCAAGTCTCTCACTTGCGACATGCAACCAGAAGATGACACTATTCCTGTCGAAGCCTTGTCAACCCCATCTAAATATACTACCGCACTCGCTAATATTTATAACAAAACAAAATGTATTAAGTGTGTAGTGCAAATAAAAAGGTCTTATTATACCATAAAATTTAAAATTAATATATATTTTGATAAAATAACCATAAATTTAATCAGGACATATATGAAATATTTTCTTTTCTTTTTATTTATAACTATTTTTCAAGGCTGTTTTTCTGTGATAAATACAGTAAATAAATCCGATTATAAAGGTAAAGTTAGTTATCAAAAACAGGAAAAGACTATGCCTAAAAAAATAGTAGATTAGGTTTTTACAATATAGAAACACGAACAATTAAAAATACAAAAAAATATAATAAAAAAATTAGTGTTTATTCAGGCAGTATAAAAGGTATAATTAAGAACATAACCTATATCAAGTCACAAAAAACTTGGAAATATAAAGTAGTAGGATTGGACACAAGCTATGGTAAATTGCCTTATGCTGAGTTTTATCATGATAAAAAATTAGCTTCCAAGGGAGATTTGGTCTATATTATATTAGATAATTCAAATTTAAAAAATTTATTTTTTATTAAAAAGGCAAATAGAATTTCCAAAAGAAATAAGACATATAAAAAAGTTACTCAAAGAACAAAGATGAAGCATACAAAATATATAGGTAGAAAAAAAATGGAATTAGGGGTTCCAACAGTAGAAAATATCACTTTTTGATTAGATAATCTCTTGTGTTAACCGCTCATTTACCCTCACTTCATATAATTTCAATAAGCAAATTTCAAATATACTCCGAATACTTAATAAAAACTTTGGGGGAAGGTAAAGCCAAGCACCTCCTCCAACCTTTTTTAACTCACTTAAATATGGTTTAAAAAAAGCGATCGTCTCTTAATGCCTACACATGTAAAATAATTATAAAACTTGCTCCCACTTTAGTGTTGTAGGCTATTATTTTACCTTGCATATTTTTTTCAATTATAATTTTAGACATATAAAGCCCAATTCCTGTTCCGTTTGATTCCTCTTTCGTGCTGACATAAGGCTCAAAAATTTTCTCTATCGGCTCTAGTTTTATGCCTCCGCCATTATCATCTATATAGATTTTCGCTCTACCTCTATTTTTTTCACAGATATATTGATATAAGGATTTTTAGTTTTATTGCTTATGAGAATATCTTTGGCATTGGATAATATATTTAATATTACCTGTTCGAATTCATTTTTATATCCCAAGATTTTTATATCTTCGTCAATATTAATATTTAAACAAATATGCTGGTTATGTATAGTTTTGCCTATGATATTTAAAACTTCATCAAGTGAGTTTTTTAGGCTGAAATATTTTTTGCTTTTATCTGGTTTGAAAAAGTTTCTAAAATCATCAATAGTGCTCGACATGTAGTCAAGTAATTTTTCTACTTCTTTGCTTTTTTGGGACATTGTTTCTTGATTTAGCTTATTCACAGCATATCTAAATTTTATATTTAGCATAATCGCTGAAAGCTCAGAAAGAGGTTGTCGCCATTGGTGGGCTATATTGCTTATCATTTCACCCAAGGCTATAAATTTTGATTTTTCAATTAAAATTCTCTCTTGTTCGGCTCTTTTTTGAACCTCTTGCAAAACTCTCTTTTCTAATGTTTTGTTTAAATTTTCCAGTTCAACTCTTTTCTCTTGTATTCTTTTGTCATATTCTTTAAAAAATTTATCTATTTGTTTACCTAAAATAATCGCAAATATATTGGCTATTAGAGAGAAAAAAAGAAAAATTATTATAGAGCTTGTGATATCAAGCGTCATTTTTCTTTTTAGGTTTTCTTTTTTTTGTGCTATATTTGCATCTATATTGTCAAGATATGTTCCAGCAGCAATTACCCAATTCCATTTTTTATAGACTTTAAAATATGAGATTTGTGGTCTTATTTGAAAACTATTTGGTTTTTTATACATGTATGTAACAAAAGAGTACCCCTTTTTGCGGATATCACTTAAAAATATTTTTCTAAACTCTTTGCCTTTTTCATCCTTATAATCATCACTGATAAGCTTGCCTTGCAAATCCGTTCGATTTGGATTAACAAGCATTTTTGCAAAATTTTTGCCACCTTTGTAATTTAAAATTTTATAAATAAATATATAATTATCTTTATCATCTCCAAATTTGATTTTTTGCACCCATGCTTTTACTTCTGCTTTTAATTTTATTTCATCATATTTTTTTAGTGATTGTTTGTATTTAATATATTCCACAACAGAATCAACTTCTCTTTGAATTTCTTTCTTTTTAGCCTCTATAAAGTTGTCTCTTGTGTCTCTTATTTCTCTGTCCAATATGTCATACTGTTTTGATATAAAAAAATAACTGATAAAAATAACAAGTGTACTAATGATAAGCATAGAGCTAAATATAATAACAGATGAAATATTGTCTTCTCTTATTTTAAAAAACTTCAAATAAGCACCTTTTTGCAAAATAAGACAAATTATATTATTATAATAGGAATATTTTTCTTAAGAAGGATTTTCATGGATGAAAAAATGCTTAAAAAGCTTTCTAATTTTACAGTTTTATATGCAGAAGACGAGGTTGGCATAAGAATCAACATTTCTGAGATGCTATCCCTTTTTTTTAAACGCGTTTATTTAGCAAAAAATGGTATCGAAGCTTATGAGCTTTTTTAGAAAAAAAACCTGATTTACTCATAACTGATATAAAAATGCCATTGATGGATGGCATAGAATTGGCTAAAAAAGTTAGACAAAAAGATTTCAAAGCACAGATTTTGATAGTTTCAGCCCATACAGAAGTGGACTATATGCTTGAAGCGATAGAACTCTCACTCGTAAGATATATAGTTAAACCGATAACCGAAACAAAACTAATGGATGCACTAAATAAATTTTTAATATCTAAAGAAAACAGTGGAGTTATAGAATTTTCTGATGGCTGGTTTTATGATATGGACCAAAAACAAATCAAACATGAAAATGAGGTTTTTGATTTGACTAAAAAAGAGGTTAAATTTTTAGAGATGTTATTGGAGCGAGACAGTGTAATAAGTTATGAAGAAATAGAAGCAGAACTCTGGGAAGGAGAATATATGAGTTTAAATGCACTCAGATTAATGATGAAAAACTTAAGAAAGAAACTTCCAGAGGGTAGTTTGAAAAATATACAAAGCATAGGTTACAAATTGTAAGTTTAATTACCATACTTTTGTGGCAAAAAGTTACAAATTGTTACTTTTTGTTATGAATCACTCATTTTTTTTTAAATATTTAGTATTTTTGATATCTCTACATAAGATAGACACAACTTTTGTTTATAATCGACTTGAAAATAAAATCTAAAAGGAGATTGACATGACAAAGTTTGTTAAAATTGCTGCAGCTGCAGCGTTTTAGTTTCTTCAACATTTGCTGCGGACTATACTATCAAGTTCTCACATGTTGTAAGTCCAAATACACCAAAAGGTAAAGCTGCCGATTTTTTTGCTAAAAGAGTAAAAGAGTTGACAAATGGAAAGGTGGAAGTTAAAGTTTTCCCTAACTCTCAATTATATTCTGATAAAGCCGTTATGAAAGCTTTAATGATAGGAAATGTGCAAATGGCAGTTCCTAGTTTCTCAAAATTTACAAGATTGGTTCCTCAGCTTCAACTGTTTGATTTGCCTTTCTTGTTTAGAGATGTAGATCATTTACATGCTGTTATGGATGGGCCAGTTGGTACAAAACTAAAAGATTTGGTTACAAAAAAAGGTTTTGTAGCACTAAATTATGGGGATAATGGTTTTAAGCAACTCTCAACAAATAAAAAAGCACTAATTTGGCCAAAAGATGCAAAAGGTCAAAAATTTAGAATTATGAGTTCAAAAGTTCTTGAAGCCCAGTTTAAAGCAGTCGGTGCAAACCCTCAGGTTTTACCATTTTCAGAAGTTTACTCAGCACTTCAACAAGGTGTTGTTGATGGAGGTGAAAATCCATTATCTAACTTCTATACAAAAAAATTCTATGAAGTACAAAAGAATTTGACACTTTCAAATCACGGATATCTTGGCTATCTTGTAGTTATGAGTAAAAGGTTTTGGAATAAACTTCCAGCTGATTTAAAACCAAAAATTATACAAGCTATGAATGAAGCTACAGTATATGAAAGAAAAGAAGCGGCAGCTCTTGAGGGGCAATTTTTAGCAAAAGTAGAAGCATATGCTAAAAAAACCGGTAAGTTAAAAATCTATAGACTTACTCCTGAAGAGACAGCTGCATGGAGAAAAGTTATGGTTGGAATTTACCCACAATTTTATGGTGTAATAGGAAAAGATTTAATCAAGGCTGCTCAGAAATAAGAGTAATTTTATGAGGCTGTTTCTACAGCCTCCTTTAGTATATAGGGGTCGTTTATGGGGAAGTTTTTTTCTATATTGGATATTGGTATAGCTACAATCAATAGAAATTTAGCAGTATTAGGGATGGTGGTAGGAGTTACGCTGGCATTTGTAAATGTTGTAGCTAGATATGCTTTTGATGAAAGCATAACTTGGGCTGGTGAGCTTACAAATTATGCTTTTATGTGGGGCACTCTTTTTGGTGCTGCTTATGGATTTAAAAGAGGAATACATATACAAGTAACCATACTTTTAGCGAAGTTGCCAGCTCCTGTGGCAAAAGCGTTTATGATATTTGCTTATACACTTTCATTTATATATCTTGCATTTATGTCATATTTTGGTTATCAGCTTATCTTGATTTTGCGAGATATGGATGAGATGAGTATCGACTTAAATATTCCGATGTGGATACCTACTTTGGTTCTTCCACTTGCATTTGGAGGAGCAGCTTACAGGGCGGGTGAAAAAATCTTTGAAGTAGCCAAAGAGGATGCAGACAAAGTTCTTAAGACTACTGAGGAGGAGATTATTCACGATACAAGTGAACGCTCTGGTGCAAATGTGGATGAAGAGAGAGGAGAGCCATTATGATGATAGCTAGTCTTTTTATACTACTGTTTTTATTGATGTTGATTGGTGTTCCTGTTGCTGTTAGTCTTGGTACGAGTACCATGCTTACGGCTTTAATATTTACTGATTACAATCTCATGGGTGTTCCATCGCGTGTATTTGACGGATTAGATCAATACACATTGATGGCGATACCAATGTTTATTTTAGCAGGAGCCTTTTTATCAAAAGGCAGTGCGGCAGGAAGAATTATAGAGTTTGCAAAGTCGATAGTCGGTCATCTACCGGGTGGTCTTCCGATAGCTGCGATTTTTGCAAGTATCATATTTGCAGCAGTTTCAGGAAGTTCACCGGCTACCGTTGTTGCGATAGGCTCAGTTATGTATGGAGCCATAAAAGAAGCAGGGTATCCAACCAAATACGCCATAGGAACTATCGCAACAGCTGGAAGTTTAGGTATCTTGATACCACCTTCTATCGTATTTATTGTTTATGGAGTTACAGCAGACCAATCTATCGGTAAGCTTTTCATGGCAGGAGTTATGCCTGGTCTTTTGATAGGCTTTATGTTGATGGTGGTTACTTATATTGGTGCTGTAAGATTGGGTTTTAAAAAAACAAAAATGGCTCCTTTTAGTGTTAGAATGAAGAAGTTCAAAGAGGCTTTTTGGGCTTTGATGCTTATTATTCTAATCATAGGCGGTATATATGGAGGTTTGTTTACTCCGACAGAAGCCGGAGCAGCGAGTGCATTTTATGCCTTTTTTATATCATTTTTTGTCTATAAGGATTTGAAGGTAAAAGATCTTTATAAGATTATACTTGATTCTGCCATGACTAGTTCAATGATTTTCTTTTTGATTGCAAATGCGATGATCTTTTCGCAATTTTTAACAGATCAAAGCATTCCGCAATATATCACAAACCTCATACTTCAAGCACATGTTGTACCTATAATGTTTCTAATCATTATTAACTTGTTGCTTATGCTTATGGGACAGTTTATGGAGCCTAGCTCTATCGTTATGATTACAGTTCCACTACTATTGCCAATCGCTATGAAGTTAGGAATAGATCCTATACACTTGGGCGTAATCATGGTTATAAATATGGAGATAGGTATGATAACCCCACCGGTTGGCTTAAATCTCTTTGTCGCAAGTGGCATCACGGGTCTAAGCCTAAAAGACATAATAGTAGCCTCACTTCCGTGGGCACTTACTATATTTGTGGGACTAATACTCATCACTTATATACCAATCATATCTTTATGGTTGCCAAATTTGATGTTTGGAATAGGTGGATAAAACAATAAAAAAGCCACTAAAAAAGTGGCTTTTTTAAGTAAAAAGTAAATCTCTAACCCTGCTTTCTTGTATTGACAAGACATCTACAAAATGATATAATATCCCAATGAAAAAGATAGAGTATAGTGAAGAAAAAAATCAACTCTTAAAGCTTTTAAGAGGTGTATCGTTTGAAGATGTTCTGCAAAAGATAGAAAAAAAAGAAATTCTAGGTAGAAAAAGACATCCTAATAGTGAAAAATACCCAAATCAAATGATATTTATTTTTGATTTAAAAGGCTATATGTATTATGTGTCATTTGTGGAAGATGATGAAAAAATCTTTTTAAAAACTATAATTCCAAGCAGAAAGTTGACAAAGCAATTAAGGAGAGATAAAAAATGACAAAAGATAAATCAATCATAGACAAAGATGAGATGAAACTTTTAGAAGATATCGAAGAGAATTTTATAGATATTCCTGTGAGTGAAAAAGAGAAACAAAGATACAGCTCATATGCAAAATACACAAAATCACTTCAAGAAAAAAAGCAAACTACCATAAGATTTAGTATCCAAGACTTAGCCACTATCAAAGCGAAAGCGAAAGAGTTGGGTATAGGATATCAAAATCTGATACAAACACTTGTACACAATTATGCAAAGGGCAAGATAAAATTAAAAATTTGATTTTGAGTAAAAAGTTAACCTCTAACCCCCTTTGCACTTATTGACCCCTTTTTACTCTCCTTAATTTGTTCTTTATGCTTTATTATGCTAAAATGCAAGATAGAATACTAGCAAGAAAGGGGTTATCTTGAAATTATCTATGCAAGAGCGAGCTGAACATAGACGAAAAAAAATAACTTATACGAGAGTAGATTTGCACTCTTGTAAACACAACAGCTTTCATACTCACCTAGATGATAAAAGTTCTTGGGAACTTCTCTCTAAGATGTCGCAAGAAGCATGGATGGAACAAACAGGTACAATATCTATAAATAGAGTGGATAAAAACCAGTATCAATTTATCTCAAAGGTTTGAGTTGTGTATCTTACGCAAGATTATCAAGATATCATTGGACTTTTTAATAAGCATGAAGTAAAGTATTTGATTGCCGGTGCTTATGCTATGAGTAAGGTTGGCTATTCTAGGAGTACTTATGATATAGATTTATGGATAGAAAAAACAACACGAAATGCTATAAATATTTTTCATGCCTTAGATGAATTTGGCGTTCCTTTTAAAATAGATCCTGACGATTTTTTAGCACCAAATAGTGTTTTGCAAATTGGGATAGAACCAAATAGAATAGACATACTTACCGACATAGATGGTTTAAGTTTTGAGGATGCATGGAAAAACAGACAACTCGTTAAATTTGATACAATACAAACTTATAGTTTAGAAATACATGATATCATCAAAAACAAAACTGCTTCAAATAGAGAAAAAGACAAGCTAGATTTAGTGCAACTCAAAAAACTAGCACAACTTTTATAGTTTTAAGTAAAAAGTTAACATCCTCCCCGCTTTAATTCCATATAGGTATCTTAATTCAAAATTAAACATTCAACATTAAAAATTACCAAAGTTTACCGCCTGTGTACTCTTTTTTGTAACAATATACGAAAATTTCTTCGATTTTTACCACTTTTTTATTGATTTCTCCAAAACTTTGTGCTACAATACTCCCGTATTAAAAATTTTTTCAAGGAGAAATATATGAAATTAGCTAAACTTAGCTTGGCAGCTATCATGGCAGTAGGCGCACTTACAGTAGTAAATGCAACACCACTAGAGGACGCAATCAAAGGCGTTAACATCAATGGTTTTACAAGATATAGATACTATAACGAAAGTGAAAGTGCTACAAAAACTGATAGACATAGATTTTCAGCATCAGTTCAATTAACTATGCCAGTTGCAGATAACTTAACTGCGGCTGTAGTAGCTGACATTGATGATAATAACTATGCATCTAATAATGCATTAGTTCGTGGCGAATCTGGACAAGATCTCAGAGTTCAACAATTATGGTTCAAATATGCAACTCCTGATTACAGTTTTAAATTAGGTAAACAAGCACTTAATACTCCTGTAACTTATAACTACTTCTCAGTAGCAACAGGTAACGGCGCATTATTTATGTATACAGGTGTTAAAAACTGGACATTCGCAGCAGCAGGATTTGTAGATACTGACAGAAACTTTGCGTTAGCTACTTCAGTTTATGGTAATCAAAATCTTTATGCAGCAGCAGCAATCGGTAGTGTAGGTCCTGTAAATGTACAATTGTGGGGATTCAAAATGACAAATGTTATTGATGATGAAGAATTCTTACAAGTAGATGGAAAATTAGCAGGCTTTTCATATAAAGCACAATATGTTACTAGTAATTTAAATGATGCTATTGCTCCGGGATCTAATAGACAATCTTTTTATGCTGTTAAACTTGGCTATAAAATGGACAACTTTGGTGTAAATGCTGGTTATATAGGAACAGACAAAGACGGTGGTCTTGTTGACTTGGCAGCCGGTGATGGTAGTGGATTTATCTATGGTGGTATCAACTCACAGTATGTATATGCTAATCAGGCAGATGTTTCTGTAGCATTTGTTGATGCTTCAGCTTCTTTTGGTAAAGTAGGCGTTGGCGCTGGTTATGTTGATGGTAGTTATGGTACAGGCGCTGGTCTAGATATTAGTGAGTGGTTTGTAAAAGCTTCTTATGCCTACTCTAAAAACTTCAAAGTATCATCTTACTATTCTGACCTAGGTCAAGATTCTAAAAACAATGAATTTAGATTTGAAGCAAAATATAGCTTCTAATTTTTAAATCAATTTTTT
>JAJRPV010000011.1 GCA_024280575.1 Campylobacterales bacterium | reverse complement strand
TTTTATATAAAAACTGACAATAACCGTAAATGCAACTATAATTGTCAGTTTTGTAAGTACAATGATATTTTCACTTTTTGCTATCAAAGAGCTACCTGCTAGATTTATAATTACAAAAAACATAAGTATAGCTATGGCATACATATCATCATAAAATACTCCACTTTGAGAAAACATATGAGCCATATATACTCCAAATGTCTTAGCAACCATGGTAATACCTACGATTGAGGAGAGGTAAAAAAGTATCGATGCAGAGCCTGAAAAAGTTCCTTCTCCATAACACTGCACTAGGTATTCAATCATACCACCTCTACTTGGATATGCAACTGCTAATTTTGCAAGTGAATACCCGGCACTAAGCGCAATAATGCCACCTAGTACAAATGAAATCCACACAAGATTGCCTGCAATTGCCCCTGCTTCACCAAGCAAAACGAAGATACCGGCTCCCACCATAGAGCCGATACCTAAAAATATGGCACTCCATAAACCAAATGATTTTTTTTCCATTATTTTCCCAATCTTCCCCAAATAGTTCCACCGGCAAGTAGAGCAATTCCATCAAAAAACAGGCTGATACCAATGAAAAGTCCAACTAGGTATGTCGAACTAAATGGCCAGCCTACCATAAATATAATGCCTAAAACCAATGAAATAAAGGCATTAAATAACCAAATCCACCAAAGCCTCTGCGGTCTCATGGAAAATGCCAGTGCAAAACCTGCAAAAGCATCCATAAAAAAGTAAAATACCAACATCAAACCAATCGCAGCTATACCGCTTATCGGATAATACAGTATAAACAGTCCCATCATAAAAAGAACAAGACTTTTAAGCCATCCCAGCCAGTCTTTTTTATCAGTTACCCATGTAAAGTATCCTGAAAACAATCCACCCAAAACCATCAAATACGAGGCAAAGGCAACTGTTGCTATGGAAAGTGCCAAAGGGAATATAATTCCAATCAAACCAAGTATCACAAATATCACTCCTGTAATCTTTGCATACTTCCTAAATTTTTCCAACACATCTTTATCGCTTTGTGATAAATGGTTTTGCCATTTTGTAGAATGTGTCCACATAGCTTACTCCTTATTATAATTTTTTAAATAGTGAAAAATTGATATTTCACCAAAGTACGGTCCAAGAACATTGACTATGGGAATAAAATTGAAAAATGATGAAATAAAGCTTATAATCCAAATAGCTCTATTTTCCTCATCAAACTTCATATTGTCAATATTTTTAAACAACAATAAACTAACATCTAATTTGAAAGTATTTCTTACTAAATAAGTCCATAACCCAATTTGGACAATAAAATTCAAAATAGGCACAAAAAATAGCGGAAACAATATAATAGATGCTGCTAAATATATAAGTGCATCTTTTAGAGTATAGCCAACTATTTTAAACTCTTTATTAATGCAAATAGTTTCCTTTGTAAAACCATATCAAAGCCCAAAAAATTGCACTACACGCAATAACAACAATATAAAAATAATTATATTTTTCTTTCGCTATCTTTTTTGAAAAAAGTGTACCAAAAAATGCAATCAATATTGCAAATGTTACAAGTACCACAAGCATCCAGACAAATGCCGAGATTAACCCTGCACCATTTGAACGAACCATTGAAAATGGTATCATATTAATAATAAAACTTGAAAATGAAACTATATGATCCCATAATGCAAACCCTATAAATATCCAAATAGCACTAAGGAACAATCCTGTTATAAGCGCTATTTGTATAATATTCCATCTAAATATTGTCTTAAATCCAAAGGCAATCGATTCGATAAGATTAATCATAATCTACTCCTTTTTGACTCTTTTTTTATCAAACATATAAGCATACATCGGTACATATATAAGCGTTAATAGTGTTCCTATCAAAAGTCCACCTATTGCTACATCTGCCAGTGGACTTAACCGCTCAAGTCCTACGGCTTGCTCAAGTGCGATAGGAATCATACCGGCGATTGTTCCAAATGCGGTCATCATGACGGGGCGAAATCTCACAGTTACACTATCAAGTGCACTTTGAAATGGTGTTTTACCCTGCTTTTCGTTCATTTGGTAAAAATCTATCAGTAAAACAGCATTTTTAATGATAATTCCAAATAGCAAAAGTATCCCAAGAAGACTTGGCAAACAGCTTGGTTTATTAAAAATAAACATTCCCCATGAAGCTCCTATCAAAGATAAAGGAAGTACAAGTATCATGATAAATGCCATTCGCACTGACTTGTAAATAGCAATTAGACTCATAATCAGTATAACAACACCCAAGCCTATGGCTTTTAACATTCTCTTAAAACTGTCATTTATCTGGACTATGTCACCGGCTTGTTTTACTATAAAATCATTTGATTTTACATGTTTTAGAGCATTTATGGCATCATCGGTTAAGTGCGTAACTGGGCTTTTAGCCCGGTATCCATTTACATCTAAAGAGTAAAGCATATTGTCTCTTTCTATCTTAGCATAAGTCAAATCCTTTTTAATGGTTGCTATTTGAGAAAGCGGTATCTCTCCAAACTTTGTGCTTATAGGCAAAAGCTTGAGTGTTTCAAGATTTTTTGTAAATCTGTCTTTTAGATATATCCTTACAAATTGTGTATTCATAGACTCCAAATTTGCATTTAGTGAAGCAACTTCTCCTTTTATAGGTATTTGCATTGCTACATTAAATGGTGTTATGCCATAACGCAAAGCTTTGTTTCTATCTACATTTATGACATACTCTGTAAAATCTTTATCCCAGCTAGTAGAAACTGATGTCAAGCCTTTAACACTTCTCATAGCATCTTCAACTTTCTTTGAGTATTTACTCATACCATCAAGTGTCGGGGAACTAATCCTTGTGTCAACTGTTGCTTTGATACTTGAAAC